>JAAETT010000326.1 GCA_024228115.1 bacterium | reverse complement strand
AGATGACAGCCTGTGCGGTAGAATCCGGCTTCATGAAGGGGCCCTTGTTGAGGGGAAACGCGTGTTGCAACTCGTTTCTACCGCAACTGGGGCCTTCTTCAATTCAAGACCACGACTTCTTCATGAATTATTCGCGTTAAGCTGGACGCACCCTGCTCTCCATATCCTTCCCACAGGGCGACCATCTTCTCGTAGGCCCGCATGGGGTGGAGATCGGTGTTGCAGGAGCCCCTCTTCTCGATCTCCTCGGGTCGGATGTGCTTTTCGACCAGGCTGATCATGCCCCAGCTGGAATCATTCGATATGACGCAGACCACGGGAATGCCCAGCCTCGCCATGGTTTCCATTTCCATCGCATAGAATCCGAAACTACCGTCGCCCGTGTACCACATGACCGGCTTTCGATCGGCCGCCCAAGCTCCAATGACCAGGCCCGGGCCTGTTCCGATGGTGCCATTTGGCCCAGTCGCGTGGAGCTGCCCGGCGCGATAGGCCGTCGCCGCGCCGCCCATCCAAACCGAAGCCTCTCCGCCGTCGATGACCAACGACCAGTCTCTGCCCTCTTGCTCCAGGAATCTCGCGACCTCACCGGCGCATCGCCCGGGGTGAACGGGTGTCTTCTTGTCGTCGTAGGCGTCCCGCAGGTTCGCGGTCGACTTCTTGCCCCCGGGGCCGACCCATGAATCCTCCGGCCTGGCCGTGCGCCTGGCCTTGACCGAGTCGAGGAGCTGGCGAGAGACGGGGCCCGCTCCGCCGACGATTCCGATATCCGCACGCAAGTTGAAGCCGATCTGCGGCTTGTCCGTATGGACCTGGATGACCGTCGCGTCCTTTGGGATGTAGCGGCCGGCTCCCAGGCGGAAATCGAACCTGCAGCCCATGGTCAGCACGACATCCGCCCCGCCGATCGCGTTGGTGTTGAGGAGCCGGTTTTCCGACTCGTCGCCGAACATCCCTCTGCACCGATAGCCCGTGATACCAACGGGCATCTTCAGGAAATCCGAGAGCTCCGCTACCGATTCGGCATGCTGGCCTATCGTTCCACTGGCGCCATCATCGAATAGCATGGCTGGACGTTCCGCCTTGGCGAGCAATTCCGCAGCTTCTTCGATGAGAACAGGATCTCCAGCCGGGATGGCATTGCTCGTGCCACGCGGCGGAAATTGGATCTCTCCTTCGGCCACCTTCTTGAACAGAAGGTCTGTGGGAATTTCCAGATAAACCGGTCCCGGGCTCGAGTCGGTGGCCTGGCGAAAGGCCATGGACACGTATTCCGGAATGCGGCTCACACTGGTGACTTTCTTGGCCCACCTGGAGACCGATTTCATCAGGGTCAGCGTCGACATGTCTTGCAGGTCGCCGGCATCGCGCATCGCCATGGCTACGGCGCCTCCGATGTGAACGACCGGGATGTTCATCGATGCTGCTTCCATCATTCCGGCGGCGGTATTTCCCACGCCGGGCCCAGCTGTCGTCATCACCGCTGCGATCTTCCCCGATGCTCGCGTGTACGCGATGGCTGCGTACATCGCCGAACACTCATGTCGCATGTCGACGATTTCGATTCCGGCGTTCCGCATGCCATACAATGCAGGCATGATATGCCCGCCGCAGAGAATGAAGGCTCGTTCCACGCCCTCGTTGGCGAGCGCCTGTCCAACGAGTGCCCCTCCGTCCAACTTGCTCATGTCGGGTTTCCCTTCGTTCGGTTGGCTCTTTCGGTCGTACCCAGCACACGCAATTTCAATTCCTTGAATGCGCTCGCTCTGGCCATCGTGGGCCCGCAATGGGACCGGACTGGGCCAGGTTCGATCCCCTGCGAGGCATCTGGCCCCAGCTTCCAGGGGTGATGCTCGTCCATCTCGATGCGATCTCCAAGAGGAGATCGTGCGGATGAAGCGAAAGCAGGCCCCACGCGCTTTCAGCGGGTGTGCGGAAGCACTTTTTCGATCACCGCGCGCTGGAAGCCCTCGGGATTCTCCAGGGGGATCATGTGCCCGCTGTCCTCGAACCACACGATCTCGACGCGTGGAGCGTCGAGAGTTGCTTCCCATTCCTCGACCAGGGGAAACGGCGTATTCCAATCATGGCGCCCGGTGAAGAAGTACACGGGCACATCGAGCCGGGGAAGGTCCGTGAGGAAATCGATGTCCTCGACCTCGCTCCAGAGGATGCCGATGCTCTTCATGAAGCACGTGAAGAAGCGGAGTCGCGTACCCACGGTGTATTCGCTGCCTAGCAGGAGGGGCACGAGTGCTTCGCCCGCCCGTTTGGTCGCGTAGATGCTCCCGTTGTAGGAGTTCAGCCAGCTGCGTTGAATCTGGAGACCGTCGTTTGTTGCGTAGGGTGGATGGATTCCGGCGAGTTCCGCCGTGGCTTCCGTGTCACCTCGCCGCTGCGCTTCTTCGACGACCCACTCATAGGAGAGCTCTTCATTGCGCAACCCATGCACGAGTTGGCCCAGGCCGATGTAGGCGTGATAGAGATCTGGACGTCTTTGCACGGCCAAGGCGCCCACCACACTTCCCCAGGAGTGGCCGAGCAGCACGATCTTTCCTCCGCCCCCGAATCGCCCGGCCAGCTGCTCACTGAGCTCGATCGTATCGGAAACGATGCGGTCCAGACTCAGCCGACTCCAATCCGTCCCTTCGCAGGATGCACCCGCGCCGCGTTGATCCCAGTGCGCTACGACGAAGTGGCGCTCCAGCTCCTCCGAGTAGAAGCGAGCGATCGGGAGATGAGCAAAGCCTGGCCCTCCGTGCAGGTAGAGGAGGACCGGATTGCTGCGATCCTGTCCGCGCAAGAGGACGGTTTGTTCGAACCCGCCGAGTTCGATTCGTTCGAGCGCCGAAACCGCCCGCTCGCCGGCGAGCTCCGGCGTAGAAGCCGGCCGAAACGCCAGGAGAACGAACGCCACTACGATCAGTGCGACCAGCCCCACGAGGGCGCTTCCAAGCCACTTCAATATTCGCATGCGGGCAGGGTAGGTCAGTCAGAGAGGCTTTGCCGGATGGGAAGCCCAGAAACTTGCTAGGCGAGGATACCCTCCACCATGCGGGCCGCAGAGATCCCGGCGGTCGCCTCGACCATCCGGATCGTGGCCCGTGTGATCGGTACCAGGCTTTCCCGATGGATCTTGTCGAGAGTATCCATCGCGTCGAAGAGGTAGAAGGGCGCCGTCAGGTAGTTCACCAGGGGTACGCCCGCAGGGTGAAATGCGCCACCGTCGGTCGTGGGTCGATCGCCGAAGGCATCAGGCGCGATTACGAGTGCCCGGTCGATGGCTTCGGCCTGAAGGGCCGAAACGACGATGCGTTTCAACTCCGGGTTCTGGCTGGTGAAGAACCAGCGGGGCTCGGGCTCCCCCGTCGGCTCGAGCTTGCCGTCGCGTTCGCGGAACTCGTTGGCTGCGTGCTCGAGATGGATTTCCAGAACGATCTTCTCGAGTAGATCCGGATGGTCACGGATGAAGGCCTCGCAGCCGGCCCCGCCCGCCATGTGGCCAGCGTTCAGCAAGAACAGGAGGCGATGGGGCCGCTCGGCGGCGGGAACCTGCGACCAATAGCGTGCCTGGGCGAGTACCAGGGAAATGCCGGAAGCGTCCTCGACCGCCGACGCCCAGGGGCCGTCGTGGTGGGAACCGATGACGACCAACTCTTCGTCAGCGCCCGGTAGCTCGCCGATGATGTTGTGGCTCGTGATCGTCTCGCGCTTCGATTGAACTTCGAGGCGGATCGAGACGGGACCTTCGTTCAGCAGGGCCTGGATGCGTGCGCCGTCACTGTCTCGGATCCACACGCCGGGAATCGGTCGCGCGATTCCGTCGTAGGGGACGTAGTAGCGGTACGAGTCGCCTGGGTAGCCCTCGAGCATGCCAACGAAGGCGCTCGCGCCGGCGGCGATGGAGGGCTCCATCACGCCCATGATCGCCGGGGAGAAGGGCAGCAGTTGCGTCGCTCCGTCGAAGGTCTTGCGCGGATCCAGCACGATGCCGCCCGATCGGAAATCGAGGTCGATGTCCAACTCATCGAGGGCCCCGCCGGCATCGACGGGAAGGGTCGGAGGGAGCTCCATCAGGGGCGTTACGACGAACGCGGCTTTGCCCCTGGCCGAGTCAGGCGCATCCGGATCCAGCTTCACTAGCTCGAACTCCACGGGTTCGGTGGGTGCCGAGTGGGGAAGTGGGAAGCAAGGCACCTCGAAATGGGTGGCTTCCGAGTGGATGGTCAGTGAGCTGGCGAGCGGCTCCCAAAAGGGCAGCTCCACGGGTTCGCGGCGCACGCGTTCGAGGCCGAAGGCGTTGAATTGTCCGATCGCGTGATCCTCTGCGCGCCGGTCCGCCTCATAACCGGGCCGGCGAATTCCCCAGCTGAAGATCTCCTCGATCCAGTCGTGGATGGCATCGGTGGTGGGGATATGGCCGTCGCGCATCATCTTCTTCCGGGTACGGGTAGCGAGGGTCGCCAGCCAGTTCTTGGGCACGCAGGATCGATGATCCCAGGGTACCATCCTGTCTGGAGGCGAAACATGGCTTCTCCCCAGCGCGCTTTCGAGTTCTTTCTTCGGGAAGCGCGGCCGATTCTGGTTCGCGATCACGGTGGGGAAGTGGCGGCCGAGATCCTCGAAACGACGCGCATCGAGTACGAACGCGTCCGGCCCCAGGTTCCCGATATCGGGGGCATCGGAAACGTCTTCCAGCCCGTGATGACGGTGAACGGATGGATCGTCGCGTTGCATCGTTCGATGTCTGCGCACGGTTTCGCGGCCAGAGATGCGGTGCAGGTATGTCACGAAGTTCTCGACGGCGCTCTCAAGCGGCTGCCGGGTTGGCTATTGCGCGGAATCGGAGGCATCCTGCTCTCACCGGCAGGGCGTTGGTATTTCGAACGCCAGGCGCGCAGGTCCCAGCGGCGTCGCTACGCAGACGATTTCGTCTGGCATGTCGAGCGCGACGCAGATGGCGAACTGTCGATGGTCTTCGACGAGTGCGCGGTCAACAAGTGGTATGTGAAGCAGGATGTCCGGGAGCTTGCGCCGTACTGCAACTTCGCCGACGTGACCTATAGCCGCCTCATGGGGATGGGGGTCGACGCAAGCGAGACCCTGGGCCTTGGCTGCGGCCAATGCGCGCTTCGTTTCAAACATGGCCGTGAGACGCCGGTTCCGAAGAACCTGGAGGGAATCGTCGCCGCTCAATGAAAGCTGAAACGTACTACCGGGACCATTGGCTCGATGTCGATCCGGATCGGATCGAGGCCTACGAGGAAATGTTTCGTTGGCGTCCAGAGATGGCGCCGCTGTTGGCTCCCGCAGGGATCAGCGAGGGAGAGACGGTCGTCGATTACGGCTGCGGCCCGGGCATGCTTTCGCTCGAGCTTGCCCAGCGCGTCGGGCAGAGCGGCCGGGTGCATGCGGTGGACATCAACGATCTGTTTCTGGAGCGGGCCAGGCTCCACGCCGATGGAGAAGAGCTTCGCGAGCGCATCGAATTCCATCGCATCGAGCATGACAGGCTGCCGCTCGAGGACGCCAGTGTTGATTGCGTCGTCTGCAAGAACGTCCTCGAGTACGTGGACGATCCGGAAGAGACATTGCGCGATTTTCGTCGCGTGCTTCGCCCGGGTGGCCGCGTTCATGCGATCGACAGCGACTGGGGAATGCTCGTGGTGGAGCCGATCGAACCCAAGCGATTGGGGCGCGTCTTCGGCGCGGCCAGCATGGCGTACAAGACGCCGCTGATCGGCCGGAAGCTCTTCGGTTGCATGCGTGGTGCTGGCTTCGATGAGGTGAAGGTGAAAGTCGTCGTCGGACCGGATACGAAGGGTCGTGCGGCCGCGATTCCGCTGAACATGGCCAAATACGCTCGGGAATCGGGCCAGCTTCCGGAAGCCGAAATCGACCAGTTCGCCCAGGACATCAAGGACGCGGTGGAGGCGGGCACCTACTTGCTGGTGCTCCCCCAATTTCTCGTGACCGCCACTGCGCCGGAACTCCGATAGGAAGGAAGATCTTGGAACCCATTCGCTATGTCGACCGATTGAACGAGCACTATCGCTCTCAGGGTTTTCCCGCCTACAAATGGGTCGTGCACCGGGACGCGCCGCTCACGCCATTGAGCAAGCCGCTGGCAGATTGCACGATTTCGATGCTCACCTCCGGGGGCGTCTCACGCAGGGAAGCCGAGCCGTGGGATCCGAACGCCCGCAATGACTTTCGCCTCGATGCAATCGAAGTGAATGCACCCTCGGACGATTTCCAGATCCATGACGCCTACTATGATCATCGCGATGCCGACAAGGATCTGAACTGCGTCATTCCCATCGACCGGCTGCGAGAGCTGGCGCAAGCGGGCGAGATCGGTGGCATCGCGCCTCGCCTCTGGAGCGGCTTCATGGGCCGCATCTACAAGCGTCGGGCCGTGATCGAGGAGGAAGCGCCGGCCCTCGCCCGTGAACTCGAAAAGGACAAGGTGGATCTCTTCGTCCTGGTCCCCGCCTGACCCCTCGACCACCAGACGGTCGGTCTGGTCGCACGCGTCATCGAAGAAGCGGGAATCCCCACAGTGCTGCTCTCGACGGGTCGGGATCTCACGGCGCAGGTTCTTCCTCCCCGCTCCACCTTCGTCAACTTCCCGATGGGGAACCCGTTTGGGCACCCGCAAGACGCGGAAACCCAACGAGCCATTCTCCTCGCCACACTTCAGTTGGCTGAGACGGCAGTGAAAGGCGGCACCCTGGTCGATCTCGACTACGAGTGGGACAGGGATTTCGCCACCGTGCTCGATTGACGCAGCCGGCGATCGGTCTCGGGATTCGCGGTGTACGCTCCTGAAACATGACGAACCGCCAGGCCGCCCTCCCGACACGGGCAAGACAGCACCCCCGAAGGCTGGCGATCGTTGCCGCCTTGGCCGCGGTAGCTGCGAGCGCCGGCGACTTGCTGCTCCTGACCACAGCGGATGGACCGCCCGCTGGGCTGGTCGTTGGGCACTACCTCGGGGTTCTCGCGATCCCCCTCTACGGATTGGGGTACTGGGCTGTGGCGCAGCTCCTCGCGCCGGGCCGCGCTGCGGCGGCGCGCGCCGTTCTTGGCACGGGTCTCTTCGCTGCGGCGATTGGCGGAACGGTTCACGGAGTCACGGCGGTGATCATCAACGCTGCGGCGAATGCACAAGGCGACAGTGCCGAGGCACTGCAAGCCGCGGCAGCTTTCTTGCTGCCTCTGTGGGTATTGCTCGGTGTGGCTGCGCTGTCCGCGTCTGGCTTCTACGCACGCGCAGTGGCCAGCGGTGCGACGGCATTGCCGCGTTGGATGGCCCTGGCCAATCCCCTGGCGTTGATTCTGCTGCTCGCGGCGATCGGAGGCCTGGCGGGGCCTGCACAGAGAGTGCTCGTCCTGGCTGCTCCGAACCTTGCGCACGTGGCATTCTTCGCACTCGTCGCGCTGACGGCGACCGAACCGCAACCTGACTAGCCGTTTCGATTTCGCGTCGTCGAGACGGAGTACGTGCCGAGGGTGGCACCAGGGATCTGCTACGGGGCCATGGTCATGCGCATGAAGCCCGGCTCTCCCATCAACCCTTCGAATTGTGGCGTCTTCAGCTCCTCGACGGCCTGGAATCCAACCCGTTCGTAGGCGTTAAAGGCGGGCCGAACGAACTCGTTCTTTGTAGCGGCTCCTCGGTCGCACCTACCAATACCCGTTGGCTACGGCGCGACGCCCGGCTTGCTGCATTCTCTTCCTGCCCTGACTTCGTCGAGGCCCAGTGCCCAGCCTACAGCTGCTGCAGCCAGGTCAGCATTGCTGCGGCAACGGCCTCCGGCTGCTCCGGCAACAGCGCGTGGCCCGCACGCGGAATCTCGACGACACGAACGCGGTCCGGGTACGTTTCGGCCAGGTGCTCGGCGTTGCCGATGGGCGCAATGCGATCTTCGGCGGGCTGGACCACCAGTAGCGGCTTCCCCCCGGCTGCCCACCAGGTTTCGGCAGGTGTCTCCCGACTGGCCTTGCCCTGCGCTGCGGCCACAGCCGCGTACCACCCATCCCGCCAAACCGCCGGGTCGTGGCCTTCTGCGAAGAACGCGAGCTCGATGGCAGCCAGGCGTTCGCGCTCGGAGAGGCTGTCGTCGAAGCTCGATCGTAGTGCCTGCCCGATATCGTCCGGGATCGGAACACGCCCGCCCGCCGCCAGCAGGACGACCCCGTGAACCAGCTCGGGATGCAAAGTGGCCAGCATGCGTGCAACGCGATTGCCGAATGCATGGCCCGCCACGACGACGGATTCGTTCCCGAATGAGCGGATCACCGCCGCAACGTCGTCCGCCAGGATCTGCATCGTCAGACCGTCGAGGGTGCCGCTGCTCTCACCGATGCCTCGCGGTTGCGGCCGGACCACACGGTAGCCAGCCTTCGCCAGGCGGTGAGAGAGGTCATCGAAGTCATGGGCGCCCCGGCCCAAGGAGGGAAGCAGGACCAGGCTCGGGCCGTTTCCCTCGAGAAGCACCTCCAGCTCGGCCTCACCGTTTTGAATCATCTGCCTGCCCATCCAGTCCGCCTCGTGTTTCGAGTCTTCGGCCCTGTTCGGAGCAGCGACGGCTGCCAGGAGCGCGAGGCAACCCACAAGTTTCATGGCTCGGTGCATGCAAAGCTCCCACCCTTCGCCCGGGCAGCCGTGTTCAGGAAGAGCGGGCCTGGCGGGCGTCCGCCAGGACATCGATGGCGCTCTCGGGGCCGTCGTCGGTATCGACCGGCCGGCTCACTTCCTCGCAGCGCTCGACATGGAGTTCGACGGCGGCGATGTCTGCCGCCAGGGTTTCCGGGTTCCACAAGACCGAAGGATGCTTCGGGCCGCCAGTGCCTTCCGTCAGGTTCCGCAGCGCGTGGCCGATCATGAACAGCCGGCCGCCGGGGGCCAGGGCGTCTGAAACCTGGGCGAGTACGGCCTGCATGTCTTCGCGGGGCACCTGGAGATAGGAGACGATGACCAGGTCGAACGCGTCCGAAGGGAGCTGGGCGGAAGTCGCGTCTTTGCAGGCCCAATCGACATCGACACCCTCAGCGGTGGCGAGTTGGCGCCCGCGTTCGACGGCAACATCCGAGTAGTCGATGGCCGACATCTCCCAACCCTGCTTGGCCAGCCAGATGGCATTGCGTCCTTCACCACAGGCGAGATCGAGGGCACGGCCGGCCGGCTCAGGTCGGCTGAGGGCTTCGGCCACGAAGCGATTTGGCTCCGTACCCCAGACGAGATCCGCCGAGCGATAGCGTTCGTTCCACGCGTCTCGTTTCACGGGGATCTCGTACCGCTGGACATTCCCCGAAGATATCCGAGAAGTCGGCGGTTGGTGGCTCGCTGCGCAGTTTCAGCAGAGCTCGTATTCGGAGAAGTGGGGCGTCGCCATCTCCTCGCGGAATCGGTTGAATGACCAGGGCCAGGCCGCCGGTACGCCTCGGTCATCCAGGTACCAGCTGCGGCAGCCGGTCTGCCAGACGGTTTTCTTGGCGGCCTCGACCCGGCTGGTCTCGAAACGATCGGTCGCCTCCTGTGAGGCGCTCACCTCGGTGCAGCGCCCGGTTCGGATCAGCTCGACCAACTGCATGACGTAGTCGAATTGCAGCTCGGCCACTTCGATCAGCGAGAAATTGCCGACCGGACCATTCGGTCCATTCAGCATGAAGAGGTTCGGAAAGTCGGGGATCGAGATGGCCATGTACGCCGAGGGACGTTTGGCCCAGGCGTCTTCCAGACTCACGCCATTCCTCCCGATCACTTCCATGGGCCGCATGAATCGATCGACCCGGAAACCCGTGGCGAGCACGAGGATATCGAGCTGGTGGAGTTTGCCGTCTACGGTCAGGACGCCTGGCTCCTCGACCCGATCGATTCCTTCAGTCACGAGTTCGACGTTCGGCCGTTGGATGGCTTCGTAGAAATCTTCCGACATGATCAGGCGCTTGCAGGCCGCACGGTAGTCGGGCCGAAGCTTCTCACGCAGCACCGGATCCTTGACGTTCGTTTCGAGGTTGAGACGGCACGCAGCTTCGATGGCCGCGAGCTGTGGTGAGTTGGCGTCGACGACCGCATTGGAAAAACCGTCTGCAAAGAGCTGGGAGATTTCTGAACGCAGGGACTCCAGGGTTTCAGGGTGGATGCGGAACTCGTTCTTCTCGTCCACGCTGTAGGCCGGGTTCTCCTGGGGCATTACCCATTGGGCAGTGCGTTGGAATAGCGTGAGCTCCGCCACTTCGGGCGCGAGGGCCGAGACGATCTGGATCGCGGTCGAGCCGGTGCCAACGACGCCGACCCGCTTGCCTGCCAGGGATGCGTCGTCGTCCCAACGGGCGCTGTGGAAGATCTTGCCTTCGAAGCGGCCCAGGCCTTCGATCTCCGGGTAGGAGGGGTGGTGCAGGACGCCGGTCGCGGCGATTACGATGTTCCCCTCGTCCCGGGTTCCGTCTCCGAATTCGATCTGCCAGCGTCCATTTTCGAACACGCAGCGTTCGGCTTCCTTGCCGTACTGGATGCGTTCATCGACGCCATGGTTTCGTGCGACGTCTTCGAAGTAGGCCTGGATCTCCGCGCCCGGGGCGAAGCGGTGGCTCCAATCCGGGTTGGGTGCGAAGGAGTAGCTGTAGAGATGGGAGGGCACATCGCAGGCGACGCCCGGGTAGCGGTTCTCGCGCCACGTTCCGCCGAGCCGTTCGGCCTTCTCGTAGATGGCGAAATCGTCGAGACCGGCCTCCTGGAGCTTGATGGCACTCAGGATTCCCGACATCCCGGCACCGAGGATGATAAAGCGGAGATCACGCGATTCCTTGGACGATGAGGTGGCGGGCATGGGCTCTCCTGGGGATGGCGTCGCGTCGGATGCCCTACCGTCGCGTAGACGCATCCGCACCCTGCTTTTCGCAAGAATCGTGCCGATGCAGGCGATCGATCCTGGGCGTTCGTTTTCTCCCGCGTGTGACGGAGTTCCACACCGGCTCTACCATCCTGTCCAACCTGTCACTCCGCACTCTCGGCCGCGCCCGGTCGCGGGTGCCATTTCGGAGTCCCCCATGATCAAGGGATACGCTGGTCGCCTGCTCGAGGTAGATCTCAGCACGAAGAAGTTCTCGTTCGAGCCGCTCGATGAGGAAACCGCACGCCTCTACATCGGCGGCAAGGGCTACGGCACGCGCCTGCTCTACGACAGAACGGAGGCCGGCGTGGATCCGCTCGGGCCCGCCAACCCACTGATCTTCTCCACCGGCCCGCTCAACGGATCGGTCGCGCCCCAATCGAATCGTTTTGCGGTGGTGACGAAGAGCCCGCTCACCGGCGGCATCGGAAACGCAACCTGCGGCGGCTCCTTTGCACTCGGCATGAAGAAGGCTGGCATCGACGTACTCGTCGTTAGCGGGCGTTCGGAGCGGCCGGTTCGCATCGAGGTAGATGGTGATGGAAACCATGTCGAGTTCCTCGATGCGGCAGACCTCTGGGGAAAGGGCACGTACGAAACCCAGGAGCTGCTAGGCAAGAAGAAGAATCATGCAGTGATCGGCCCGGCTGGTGAGAACGAAGTGCTCTTTGCCGGCATCGTCTCGAACGAGCGTATCGCGGGACGAACGGGTGTCGGTGCCGTGATGGGATCGAAGAAGCTGAAGGCGGTTTCCGTGTGGGGCTCTCGCAAGCTCGACATGGAAGATGAGGACAAGTTCAAGGCGTACACCAAGGAAGTCCGCGCCATCTTCAAGGATCACCCCGTGCTCGGCGAGAGCATGAAGCGATTCGGAACGGCGGGCATCGTCAACACCACCAATGGCCGCAATATCCTTCCGACCCGGAACTTTCAGAAGGGTCATTTCGATGACGCGATGAAGATTTCGGGCGAATGGATGGAAGAGAACGACCTCAAGGGTGTGAAGACCAGCTGCATCCATTGTCCTGTCACCTGCGGCCGTGACGTCGAGGTCGAGGGGAAGGGCCGGGTGAAGGGTCCGGAGTACGAAACCCTGGCGCTCATGGGATCGAACCTGGAGATCGGCGACCTGAAGAAGGTTTCCGAGTGGAACTACCATGCAGACGATCTCGGCATGGACACGATCAGTCTTGGCGGAACACTGGGCTTCGCCATGGAGCTTGGCGAGCGCGGGATGCTCGATACGAAGCTGCATTTCGGTGACCCGGCCGGAGTGACCGAGTTGATCCAGGACATCGCTCACCGGCGCGGGCTCGGGGCGGACCTCGCCGATGGAAGCCGCCGCATGAGCGAGAAACTGGGCGGGCGGGAGTTCGCGCCGCACGTGAAGGGCCTCGAACTCTCCGCCTATGATCCACGGGGCTCCTTCGCCCAGGGACTGGAGTACGCCACGACGAATCGAGGCGGTTGCCACGTCCAGGGCGCCAGTATGTATCTCGAGTCCGTGGGGCCGCTGACGATCAATCCCCGGAACCTGAAGCTCAAGGCGGAGCTTCCGATCGTGCAGCAGAACCTCGCGTGCACGATCAATTCCATGGTGCTCTGCATCTTCACCACGTACGGAATCGTTCCCAAGCAGATCCACGAGATGGATCCGAATTCATGGAAGTATCGCGCCCTGGCGGGTGCGCTCGAGAACAGCGGGCCGTTGTTCCGCTGGGTCCAGAGCATCAAGGGCAGCCCGCTCCTGTGGTTCGAGAAATGGCTCACAATGATCACGGGAACGAAGTTCTCGAGTGGCCACCTGCAAGAGATCGGTGGGAGAATCTTCAACCTCGAACGCATGTTCAATCTGCGCGAGGGGCTGACGGCGGCCGACGACAACCTGCCCGATCGCATCCTCCACGAGCCCATCTTCTCGGATACGACCTCGGGGCACCCGCTGGATCAGCTGCTGCCCAGCTACTACAAGAAGCGCGGTTGGAGCGCTGATGGCGTGCCGACGAAGCGGACGCTCGACAAGCTGAAGGTTGCCGTCTGATGCCGGTTCATGTCGAAGTCACGTATGACATGAGCAAACAGCTGGGTACCCACCGCCTGGAGCTTTCAGGGAACACGGTTGGTGAAATCGTGGATGCCGTCCGCGCACGCTTTGCGGACGACCCAGACGTTTTCGAGAAGCTGACGGCCCAGACCGCGGTAGCCGTCAACGGCCTCCTCGTGCGCCACGGCGATCGGCTCGAGACGAAACTCGCCGACGGAGACCGGGTGAGTTTCGTGAAGGCGGCGGCCGGGGGCTAGGCGAGGGACTCTACGCGGGCGCCGGTACTTTTCGGGCCTACGGCGCGAACTTTCCCCATTGAGTGCCCAGGGCAACGGCGGGATCGAAGCTCCCTGTCTTCACGCCCGCGTCGAGCAGATCGCCATCGGTGAAGTGCTCGAGGACGTTCCCCCAAGGGTCGCGCCAGTAGTCGAAGACCTGGCTGCCCAACACGTGCCGGCCGATGCCGGCATGGTGTTCGTAGCCTCCCGCATTCTGAAGGTGCTCGTGGCCTAGCATGACCGCGTCGATGTCCTCTACTTCGAAGGCCGCGTGGTCGAAGCCCGGCTCGCCGAGTCCGACACAAAGGAACGTGTGGTGGTCCACGGGCATGTCGCCGCGGTCGCAACGCAGGAAAGCCGTCACGACGTTCTCAGGCTCGCCCAGATAGACCTCGTCGGTGCGGATGAGCCCGAAACACGAGCGGTACCACTCGTCGCTCCTGGCGAAATCGGAGACCCGAACGACGCAGTGGCCCAGACGCTTCACGCGGGCTGGTCCTCGTTCCACGCGCTGGAGAATGTTGAATCGGCGCCGTTCGTAGCCCAGGTTGTAGGGCTGGGCGTGCGGCGTCGGCAGCACCTCCGCTGGCGCGCGACCGTGGATCACCTCGACCGAGAAGCCGTCCGGATCGCTGAGTCGGACACGTCGCCCGCCGCCCGGGCCGTCCAGCTCCTCGATCGCGGACGCACCGGGGAGCGCAGCGGCGGTCTCCAGATCCTCTGGGCTGGCGGCGTCGAAACCGACGCCAGCAAAGCCTGCCTCGCCTTTCTCTACCACGTGGATCCAGGGCTCCGGATCGCTGCCACGGGAGTAGAGAACGCTCTCATCCCGGTGGACCGTCATCAGGCCGAAGTCGTCCAGGAACTGCTCCATCTTGTCCAGGTCGGGCGCGCGGAACCGTACGAATGCGACGTCGGTGATCTTGATCATCTGGGTTCTCCTTCGACTGGGCTCGAGTTCAACCGATCCGGGTGGTGTCGGCAGGTTCTTCAATGACGGTGTTCTCGAGTTCGCCTACGCCGTCGATCGCGACCTTGACGACGTCGCCGACCTTCAGGAGTTGCGGCGGCTTCATACCGAGGCCGATGCCACTCGGCGTTCCGGTCGCGATGAGATCACCGGGCTCGAGCGTGAAGGCCGTGGAGAGATGCTCGATCAGATCGAAGCAACTGAAGATGAGATGTTTCGTGTTGGAGGATTGTCGAAGCTCGCCGTTCACCCAGGTCTTGATGTCGAGACAATGGGGATCCGGCAGCTCGTCGTTCGTCACGATCCACGGGCCGGTCGGGCAATGGGTGTCGAAGGATTTGCCGATGGTCCAGGTAGGAGTGCGTAGCTGCCAATCGCGCACGGTGACGTCGTTCACCACCGTCAGGCCCGCGATCACCTCGGCGGCACGCTCCTTCGGAACGTGGCGACAGCGCTGCCCGATCACCACGCCGAGTTCACCTTCGTAGTCGAGGGAGCTCGAAGCCCGCGGCATGTGGAAGGGATCGCCGGGTCCGACGACGGAGGTGGACTGCTTGTTGAAGACGAGCGGAAGCTTCGGTGTCTCCATTCCCGATTCCGCCACATGGTCCGCATAGTTCAGGCCGATGGCGAGGATCTTGGGCGGACGAAGCACGGGCGATTCGAGGTGCACGTCGGCGAGACGAAGGGTCGGGGCGCCCTTCGCTGCCCGAGCAGCGGCGGCGAGGGCATCGGGGCCACCGCTGAGGAGCCGGGTCATCTCGTCGGGAAGGTCCGGTGCAGCCGTGGAGAGATCGACGATGCCGTCTTCGACCACCACGCCCACACGGGTTCGGTTGTCTTCGGTGAACGTTGCAAGCTTCATGATGAGGTTTCCTTTTCTTCGTTGCTGGGGGGTTCCAGAAAGAGGTGAGTGATGGCGCTGGCATGAGCCTCGATGAAGGATTCGTCCGCCGGGTCGAGACCGCTGATACGCCGACATTCCGGGGCCTGGTGGAAGACGAGATCCACCGCACCGATCAGGATGTAGTGGAAGTGGACGGGGTCGATGCCCGCTGCAAGGTGTCCCTTCTCCTGGCCAGCGCGCAGTGCTGAGGTCGTCGCCTCGAAGAAGGGCTTTACGTAGCGGTCGACGAGCCAGCGCATCCGGGCTCCTTCCCGCTTGCCCTCGTCATGCATCAGCCGCACGAACTCTGGATGGTGGCCGACCCAGCGGATGTAGCGGTGGATCAACACACGCAAGCGCTCGCGATCGTCGAACGGTCCGGCCTCTTGCAATGCATCGCCGAGCCCATCGCCAAGCTCATCGAAAACGCATGCAACGGCTTCTCGCCAAAGCTGTTCCTTGCCGTCGAAGTAGTACTTGATCAGGCCCAGGTTCACTCCGGCCCGACCCGCGATCTCGCGAGTGGTGGCGCCGTCGAAGCCCGACTCCGAGAAGCACTGGAGCGCGGCCTCGAGGATGCGTTCACGGGTGCTGATGTCTTCTTGGTGCGAGGCTTGGCTGGTGGAAGAAATGGGGAAATCCTCTCGGGCAATTCATCGAACGGCCGGTTAGCCCAGGCGTGCGGCCAATGCCCGCAGCATCCGTTGGGCCAGGTAGCGCTCCGGGTCCTGGTCGCGCTTGGCCAGGAGCCTGCCGACGCCAACTTCGATCGCGGTTTGAACTTCCTTGCGCAGCTCGAAGCAAGCATCGCGATCTTCGTGACGGCCTTCGAAACGGGTGACGTCGACCGGGGCGCTGAAGTGGAAATATTGCCGTTCGAGGCGCGGCAGTCCGGCGGGACCGCTGCCCCACGAGATAGGCGGGATCATCTCGCCGCCTCGGAACCAGGGCTTTTCGGTGACACCCAGGCGCTCCAGCAGCGATCCGACCGGCGAGTCCATCACGTCGTTTGCGTCCGCAAGGATCTCGAACATGTCGTCCACGCCTACCGAGGCGAAAGGGACGATGGGTACGCCGTGCTGGATGGCCATGCGGGCGAAACCGATGCGCTCCTTCCAGATGAGCTGGTAGGACTCGCCCTTGCGTCGGGTCACCTCGCGGCCGCCGCCAGGGAAGACGAGTACTTGCTCGCCTTTCTCGAAGAGGCGCGCGCAGTTCTCGCGGGTGCCGCGCACAGCGCCCAACGAGACGAGTGCGTTTCGCCAGCCCGGTATAGAGAAGTGCAGGTGGTCGGCAAGTCCGCGCACCGGCCGGCCCGTGTGTTCGTAGATCTCGAGACCGAGCATCGGGACATCGATCATTCCGTAGATCGTGTGATTGCCGACGAAGAACACCGGGCCTGTTCGGGGCACATCTTCGAGGCCGCTCGAAACGGGGCTGGTCATCAGCGAAATCGGGCGGAGAGCACTCTTCAGGTGGTCCAACGGGATGGGTTCGTAGCTGGCATCGGACATGTCGACCCCTCCGGATCTCGACTTAATCGATCGACTAAGTGAATTATACAGATGATTAAATTTCCGACAAGCCCCAATTCTCGATTCGCTCTACGGAAAGCCGTTCACCGTCAACGGGTACATGCGCCCGGGAAGACTCGTTCAGTGAAGGGGATCGGGCCGTAGCGGTGCGAGTTCCCCTTCGAAAACCGTTCCCCAGACCCGGATCTCCTTGAGGCCCTTGGCGCCCACCTCATAGGGGTCCGCATCGAGCACGGTGAAGTCCGCACGCTTGCCGGCGCGGATCGAGCCGGGCATGAGAACCTTGTCTTCGAGGGTCCGATCGATCGTTCCTCCCCGTGCATCGATCCAGGGTTGCATGGAGGCGAGGTTTCCTACGGCCACGATCCGGCCCTCGGAAGCAGCGACCGCTGAAGCTTCCGGCAATGCAGGTTCCATGGTCATGATCTTCCGAGCTGTGAACACGGTAAGCGCCGATGCACTGGGCTCGGCAGCGGAGAGAGCGGCCGGAAGGAAGAGCACGAGGAGGCAGCAGAGCGGTTTCACCGCTCTTCTACGCTACCGCAGCGCGATCCCGGGTCGTAGGCGATACTCTTCCGCCGCCCGCCGTTGGGCCCAACCCCCGAGGAATGATGACATGTCGATCGTCGAGACACGCAGCGGGAAGATCGAGGGAACCCAGACCGAGGGTCTGAGCGTTTTTCGGGGAATTCCCTTCGCGCGGCCGCCGGTCGGCGAACTTCGATTTCGTGCGCCCGAGCCAGAGGAAAGCTGGACGGGCGTGCGCAAGGCCTTCGAATTTGGATCGAGCGCACCCCAGAACCCCGTCCTGCTCCCGCTTCCCGGGATGGACGTGGGCGCCATGGACGAGGACTGCCTCTACCTGAACGTCTACACGCCGGCTGCCGACACGGAAGCCAGGCCGGTGATGGTGTGGATCCACGGCGGTGGATTCACGATCGGTTCGGCCTCCCAGGTGATCTACGATGGCGCACCCCTGGCCCAACGTGGGGACGTCGTCGTTGTGACGATCAACTACCGCCTGGGGCCACTGGGCTTTCTTCACCTGGCGGACGAATGTCCGGGCCTCGAGGGTGCCGCTGGAAACGCGGGGCTCCGGGATCAGGTCGCCGCGCTGGAGTGGGTGAAGGAGAATATCGCTGCATTCGGAGGGGACCCCGGAAACGTCACGATCTTCGGTGAGTCGGCCGGAGGCATGAGCGTCGGGAGCTTGTTGGGTGCCCCCAGCGCGGCGGGCCTCTTCCAGCGGGCCATTCCCCAGAGCGGCGCGGCCCACAACGTCCACGATCGCGAAACGGCGAATCAGGTTGCGCGGAAGTTCCTGGAAAGCCTCGAGGTTGCGCCAGCACGTGCGGCCGAGACCCTGCGTGGCATTTCGACAGCCAAGCTCCTCGAGGCCCAGCAGAAGATCGGCCTCACGCTGGGGGCATCCGTGGGACTCTTGCCGCTCCAGCCCGCGGTCGATGGCGATTTTCTTCCCGAGCCGCCGCTCGACGCCATCGAAGCGGGCGCTGCGCGCGGCGTCGATCTGTTGCTCGGTACGACCCTGGATGAGTGGAAGCTATTCGGCTTCCTCGACCCGGAACTCGCGACGCTCGATGATGCCGGGCTGCTCGCCCGATGCGCCAGCCAATTGGGTGATGAAGCTGCGGCGAAGCGCGTGGTCGATGCCTATCGAGGTGCCCGCTCGGAGGGGGAAGCCCAGACACCCAAGGACTTACACTTTGCGATCGAAACGGATCGTGTTTTTCGCATGCCCGCCATCCGTCTGGCCGAGGCTCAGCAGCGGCACCATGATCGGGTCTTCATGTACCTCTTCACCTGGGAGTCACCGATGATGGGTGGCGCCCTCGGTTCCTGTCACGCGGTCGAATTGCCCTTCGTGTTCGGAAAACTCGAGGAAGACGGTGCGGATCAATTCGCAGGGTCTGGCCCCGAGGCCGAGCGTCTCTCGGAGCAGCTGATGAACGCGTGGCTGGCTTTCGCACGAGGAGGCGATCCCAGCCATCCGGGCCTGCCGGAAGGCCATTGGCCCGCCTACGAATCCGAGCGCCGCATGACCTTGCGCATCGGACGAGATGCGGCCCATGAACAGGGTCCGGCGGATCAGGAACGAGAAGCGTGGGATGGGCTCTTGTAGGCCCATACGGGTTCCGATCGCTCCGTAGTCGCGCTCTGCTGGCCTCGGTGAATTCGTCCGGGTTGGTAGAGAGGGATATAGTTCCCTTGGGAGCAGAAGGCGGGGCCTATCAGAGATGGCAGATGGTACGGACGTGAAGGCACTCGACCTCGGGAGCCTCTGGCACCCGATGTTGCAGCATCGTGGCATCGAAGCGCGCATGCCGCGCGAGATCGTTCGAGCTTCCGGCGTCTTCCTCGAAGACGCGAACGGCAAGCGCTTGCTCGACGGCGTGGCTGGCCTCTGGTGCGTGAACGTGGGCTACGGCCGCGAGGAGCTCGCCGATGTGGCGCGCGAACAGATGGCGCGTCTTCCCTACCTGCCCCTCACCTTTACCCACGCGCCAGCGGCCGAACTGGCGGCCAAGCTGACCGGGATGCTGGGGTACCCCAGCAAGGTGTACTTCACCAACAGTGGCTCGGAGGCGAACGAGGCGGCGTTCAAGATCACGCGTCAATTTCATGCCCAGACGGGTTCGCCTGACCGTTACAAGATCATTGCCCGCTACCGCGGCTACCACGGCAACACGTTGGGCGCCCTCTCGGCAACGGGTCAGGCGGAGCGCCGGCTCGGCTACGAGCCGCTCGCGCCGGGCTTCCTGCACATCGAAGCGCCGGACAGCTTCCGCAATACCCAGGATTGTGCCGCGCTCCTCGACCGGACGATCGAATGCGAAGGCCCGGAGACCGTGGCGGCGTTCATCATGGAGCCGATCATCGCCGGCGGCGGCGTGCTGGTTCCGCCGGATGATTATCTTCCGAAGGTGCGAGAGATCTGCGATCGCCACGGCGTGCTGTTGATCCTCGATGAGGTCGTGACCGGCTTTGGCCGCACGGGTGTCTCCTTCGCGCACCGTCGCGCCGAGGTGGAGCCGGATCTGCTGACCCTCGGCAAGGGGATCGCGAGCGGCTATCAGCCCCTTGCAGCGATGGTGGCCAAGCAACATGTGTTCGAGGCGTTCGAAGGCGCGCCGGATGAGCTTCGTCACTTCCGCCACATCAACACCTATGGCGGGCATCCGGTGGCCACCGCGATAGGCCTCCGCAATATCGAGATCTTCGAACGGGAAGAATTGTTCGACAAGGCGGCCAAGACCGGAGATGCATTGCTCACGCGTCTTCGGGGCCTCAAGGATCATCCCAACGTCGGCGAGGTGCGTGGCCGTGGTTTGTTGCTCGGCATCGAGCTCGTCGAGGCGGACGCCAGCCGCAACCCACTGGATGCCGCCCGCACGGCCGCGGTGGTGGCGCGTTGTGCTGCTGACGGCGTGATCGTTGGCAAGACGACGAATACGACGCCGGGCTTCTCCAACGTCGTCATCCTCGCTCCGCCGTTGGTGCTGGCCGAGGAGGAAGCGGATCTGCTCGCATCGACCTTGGAGAGGGCGATTCGCGAGGAGCTCTCGACGAAGGCGTGAGGGTCCTCTCCCTCAACTGCGGAAGCTCGTCCCTTCGCTGGGGCTTGTTCGACGTCTCGGGAGAGCGCGAACTCGCGTCAGGTGCGGTGGAAGAGGCCAAGAATCCAGTCGAGGCCTGGGAACGGGCGCGCCCCGCCCTCGAAGCGCTCTCGCCGGATGCGGTGGGCCACCGTGTGGTTCACGGTGGGGAACGCTTTACGGATGCGGCTCCCATCGACGATGCGGTGCTGCGCGCGATCGAGGAGCAGGTTCCGCTTGCGCCGACGCACAACCCACGCTGCCTGCTGGGAATCCGGGAGGCTCGGAAGGTATTTTCGACCGCCCCTCATGTCGCGGTCTTCGACACCGCCTTCCATCAATCGATGCCGCCCGAGGCGTACCTCTACGCCCTGCCCTACGAATACCACGAACGCGATCGTATTCGTCGCTACGGATTCCACGGAACCTCTCATCGTTATGCTGTCGATCGAGCCGCCCAGCTACTCGACAAGCCTGCGGCCTCCTTCACGGGGATCACGTGCCACCTGGGCAACGGATGCTCGATCGCGGTGGTGAAGCGCGGGCGATGCGTGGACACGTCCATGGGAATGACCCCCCTCGAAGGACTGATGATGGGTACGCGTTCCGGCGACGTCGATCCGGCCGTCGTGCTCGAATTGGCGGCACGCCCGGAGGTCGGCACGCAGCGCCTGATGGCGATCTTGAATGAAGAGAGCGGCCTGCTCGGTGTCTCCGGTGTGTCGAGTGACCTGCGTCAGGTCGAAGCGGCTGCAGCCGAGGGCAACGAGCGTGCCCGCCTCGCCGTCGATCTCTTCGCCCATCGCGTGCGCCGGGGAATCGGGTCTGCCTTGGCAGTCCTCGGGGGGGCAGATGCGGTCGTCTTCACGGGTGGAATCGGTGAGCGCGCCGCAGTCATGCGCGAGCGGATCGCCACGCGTCTTGGAGGATTGGGCATGCAGCTCGACGACGAGGCCAACCAGGCGTGTCGTTCCGGCGACGAGCGAATCTCGTCCCCCGATTCGCCGATCGCACTCTTCGTGATCTCGGCCCGCGAGGAATGGCAGATCGCCCGAGAAACAGCCGCCGCCCTGACCTGACCAAGTCAACGGCGGTTGACTTGGTCAGGTCTCGATCGGTGTCGGCCGGCCGTCGTTGTCGACCGCGACCATCACGAACTCCCCCGTCGTGCAGAGACTGCGATCTCCGGAGAGGAGATCTTCGCGGAACATCTCGATGCTCACTCGCAGCGAGCTTCCGCCGACCTCTGAAACCGTGCCAACGAGTTCGATGAGTTCTCCCTGTTTGACAGGCGCACGGAACTCGACCTTCTCCGAGCAGGCGGTCACCACCGCCAGACGGGTAAACCGAGATGCCACGATGAACGCGAGCCGATCCATCAGGCTCAGGGCATGGCCGCCGAACAAGGTGCCCTGACTATTCGTGTCCTCGGGGTAGACGATTTCCAGCATTCTTCCGCTTCGCTCTCGATCAGTCATCCCGTTTCTCCCGTGCAATGGCCAGCGCCGCCAGGATCTGCTGGTGGCGTTCGCGCGTGAGGGGGTAGTGAAGCGCGATCCATGACGCCAGCAAAAGGAACACGATCGGGCCGATCGAGGCCAGGGAGCGAATCGCGAGCAGCGCGTTTTCGCCCTGGGCTCCTCCGCCGCGCAGGAAGCCAGCCTGGTCGAGCAGGAAACCTGCCGCGGCCACGCCGAGGGCTCCTCCTAGCTTGCGCAGGAAGGTGAAGACGCCTCCGTAGATCCCCTCCTGGCGTTGGCCTGTTTCGAGTTCTCCTTCGTCGATCACGTCGCCGAGCATCGACCAGGGGATGAGGTCGGCCACCGCGTAGCCGATGCCACAGAAGGCGAAGAGCGTGAGCACCACCCAACGTGGGTGCTCGGGTTGGCAAAAGAGAACGCCGATCGAGCCTACGCTCCACCACAGCGCACCAGCAATGAAGATGCTGCGCTTGTCCTTCGTGCGGGCGAGAAACAGCCAGATGGGCAAGGAGAGGATCACCGAGCCGAGCATCGCGCCCATTGCAAGCGGGAAATCCCCGGGGCGAGCGAGCCAGTGGGTGAAATAGAAGAGCAGCATCGCACCACTCACGTCTACGGCGATGCGAGCAGAGAGAAAGAGGGAGGAGAGAATGCGGTACGTGCGGTGTTCGGTGAGCCCCCGGACACCGGCGGCGAAGCCCTGTCGAATGGGACGACGAAAGCCGGGGCGTTCCCATGTGACGGCGAAAACGATCAACCAGGGAAGTGCAATCCAGAAGCCGAAGAGCAGGCCGGCCCGTTCGTAGCCCGGGGCGCCACCACCGAAAGCACCCACCAGGGCGGGCATGCCAACGGCCGTAAGGAGGATGGCGCCCATCACGGCAACCGAGCGGAAGGTGTTCATCGATGTGCGCTCGTCGTAGCCGAGGGCCATTTCGGGCAGTAACGCAACATACGGAACCGCGAGCAGGGTCGAGCACAGGGTGTTGATCACGTAGACAGAGGCGTAGAACATGAAGACGGCATGCTCGCCTTCGAGACCCGGATCAGACCACAACAGGGCGAACGTCACTCCGAAGGGGATGGCGCCGAGCAGAAAGAACGGGCGACGTCGGCCCAGCTTCCAGCGCGTCGCGTCGGAAATGCGACCCATCAACGGATCGGTGAAGGCATCGACTGCGCGACCGAGCAGCAGAACCAACCCGGCAGCGGTGGGAGAGAGCCCGGCGACCTCGGTCAGGAAGAACAAGAAGAAGAGCGATACCGAGGCCAGCTGGACGTTGATGGTGTGGTCGCCCAGCGCGTAACCGCTCTTCACATGAAGAGGCAGGCTCTGGTGGCTCAAGAAGCGGGCGTCTCGGTGCGACGGATCATCAGGCGCTCAAACAGACGTGGGGCGAGGCGCGAGATCCACCATGAAAAGGTCGCCTCGCGAGGGAAGAGAAGTAGCCGCCGGTTCTTCATGGCTGCGCGAACGATGGCATCGGCGATGGTGCTCGGTTGGGTCGGATTGCGCACTCCGGTGCGAGCTTCCCTGGGTGCCGAGCCGCCATCTCCTCCCAGGGCGTGCTTGCCGATCGCGGTGTCCACGAACGAGGGGCATACGAGCAAGACGCGCAGACCCTGGCTGGCGTACTCGGCCCGGAGCGAATCGAAAAAACCGTGCAAGGCGTGTTTGCTAGCCGAGTAGCCCGTTCGGCCTACCAGAGGCGCGAATCCGGCGACGCTCGACATGGCGATTACCTGGCCGTTTCGCTCGAGCAATGAGGGGAGAGCCGCCTTCGTGCAGTTGACTGCACCGAAGAAGTTCACCTCCATGACCTGTCGCAGGACGTCCACCTGGGTGTCGCCGAAATGTCCAAGATGGGTGATGCCCGCATTGTTCACCAATACGTCGATACCGCCGAACGCCGAGACCACCTCCTTGAACGCATTACGGCAGTCGGCCTCTTTGGTCACGTCGCAGCGGATCGAGATCGCATTCTCGGGAGGCTCGTCGATCTCCTCCCGGTCCAACAACGCGACCCGAGCACCCTCACGTAGATAGCGTTCGGCGAGTGCCGCACCGATGCCCGCTGCGGCTCCGGTGACGACGACATGCTTGCCACGCATTTCGCCGGCTTCAGTTCGCAAAGTGGAATGCACGGTAACGGTCGAAGCATTCTCCGCTCGAATTCGTGGGTGTGAATCCGAACTCGTTCTTGAGCGCCTCGTTGGACAGGACCGGGCGGTAGCGCAGAAAGCGCACCTGCTCCGGACCGAGTTTGGTCAGGCCGAGGGAATTCGCGAGTTGCAAGCCCCCGGCGAGCAATGAGGCTGGAACCGAGAGATAGGGCTTGCCGAGCCGCCGAGCGATCTCCGGAAGACTGATCGTGCCGTCACCAGCCAGGTTGAAGATTCCGCTGCGTTGTTCCCGGATCCCCTTCACGATCGCCGACGCCACGTCTTCGTCCCAGATGATCACGAACGGGGAATCCGAACCCCGTACACCCAACACGACGGGACGATCGAACATGGCCGTGATCGGATTGCTGACGGTCTCGCCCAGGATCGTCCCGGGTCGGAAGATCAGCTGGGCCAGTTCCGGATGCTCCTCCCGCGCGCGGGCGAGCATTTCTTCGACCAGGCGTTTGTGATCCGAATAGGCGAACTCGGGGTTTCCGCGTAGGGCGTCCTTCTCCGAAAGGGGGACGGGGTTGTCGGCGTGATAACCGTAGGCGGCGCCGCTGCTGGTGTAGACGAGCTGGCGAACTCCGGCTTCGAGGCAGGCCGCAAGCACGTTTTCCGACCCGAGGACATCGATCGAGTATTCGAACTCGCGGGTACTGTCTTTACCGGGTGTCACGATCGCCGCGAGATGCACGACGCAATCCACGGAATGCTCGGACAGCTGCTTTCCGAGTTGTGGATTCCGGATGTCGCTATTCAGATACCTGACACCCGGCAGCCTCCCCTCCTCCGGTACGTCCCGAAGATCCATTGCGACGAGATGCGATACCTCACCGGGCCGAGCCGCCAGTTGTGCGATGACTTGCCGGCCGATCAACCCCGACGCGCCTGTGACCAGGACGGACGTCATTCGCCCGGCTCTAGCCCGAATAATTCATGAAGAAGTCGCGTTCCTGAATTGAAGAAGGCCCCAGTTGCGGTAGAAACGTGTTGCGACACCCGTTTCCCCTCAACAAGGGCCCCTTCATGAAGCCGGATTCTACCGCACAGACTGTCACCTT
>JAAETT010000325.1 GCA_024228115.1 bacterium | reverse complement strand
GCACAGAATCGGCGCAGGAAAGATGGGCAACCCGAATCATCGCCAGCGAAAAACCTCGCCACCTCCAGGCGTCGACTTCCACTACCTCATTGATGCAATGCGGCAAATCGAAGATAGGGATTCTGCTGTTGGCCATCGGCACGACCGAGACGTACGACGCGGTTGCCACCGAGTTTCTCGAAGGGACACGCGATTTCGCTCTTGGAGTCGAACAGGTAGAGCGATTCGCTGGTGTCGTGCCGGTTGGCGCGCTCGTCGCCGACCTCGGTTCGGGACCGGGCCGAGACACTCAGCGACTCCGGGCAAAGGGCATCGACTCGTTTTGCCTCGACCTCTCCCTGGGCATGCTTCGCGCGGGTCAGATCGAATACCCCGCCAGCCGAATTCAGGGAAATCTCCTGGCCCTCCTCGGTGAACACCCAAAAGCGGCCATACGTGATCACCTGAAAACCGGCCATAGAACGGAGAGTCGTCCAGGACGTTGAGGCGGGCGAGGCGGATAGCCTCGCCGGCCATGGCAAATGTCTTGGACGCAGAGAAACAGCAGCAGATACTGGCACTTGGCCGGCTCGGGTGGACGCTCCGTCGGATCGAACAGGAGACGGGG
>JAAETT010000324.1 GCA_024228115.1 bacterium | reverse complement strand
AGGCAATGTCCGATCCACGCGGAAAAGTCAAACCCATTGCAACACAACAATCGCCGGAGGCTATGAGAGAGCATCCCGATGGGAAGGCCTTGATTGCCCTTCTCGTGAAACATCATGAAGCTCTGTCTTTATCAGACAGGGAGATGGGTCATGCCCATGGTGTGATCCATGAAATCGATACAGGTGACGCTCGTCCTATCGCTCTACCCATCAGGCGTATGCCCTACAGTGATCGGGAAGAAGTGAAGAAGCAGTTGACCGATCTGCTAGCAGCAGGTGTGATTGCACACTCGAATTCTGAGTGGGCGTTCCCGACGGTCCTCGTGCGGAAAAAGGACGATAACAAGATACGCGTTTGTATTGATTATCGGGAGCTTAATCTGGTCACGGTGAAGGATCGTTATCCTTTGCCCCGATGTGATGATCTCCTCGATATGGCAGGTCAGGGAGGTGCAAAATATTTCACCAAGCTTGATTTGAAAGCGGGCTACCATCACATTAAAATGAGTGACGATGCCCGCAGGAAAAGTGCTTTCATCACGTGGATGGGGAATAACCCCATGCTTTTCGAGTTCGTGTACATGCCGTTTGGGCTGGTCGCCGCCCCAGCAACATTTCAAAGGTGCATGAATAATGCACTAAGGGGACTGGATCAATCCAAGGTGTTCTGTTATTTGGATGATATTCTCATCGCCACCAAAACGGTGGATGACCATATTGAAACCTTGGATGGTGTGTTAACCAAACTCACCGAAAACGGGATGAAATTGAAACCGAGTAAGTGTGAGT
>JAAETT010000323.1 GCA_024228115.1 bacterium | reverse complement strand
CTCAGCCGGCGCGCCTAATTTGGACTTAAGAAATCCGTTTAAACACAGGCAGTCTGGCTGGTGTGTGTGTGTGTGTGTGTATGTGTGGACGTCAGATGTTTTTGGTCGCAAATTTTCGTCATCTTATACACTGGTAGATAGGGAAAGCTCAGTATGCCCAGCTCAGTACTGATTGTTGATTTTTTTGCTGAAAATTCAACAAAAAACTGTGCCGCCACTGGATTTCGAACACAAAGCCGCTCGTTTCTGAGCACAACGCGCTAACTGTCTGAGCTTCGCAGGCTGAGAGAAGTAGGTTTATTCTGGTTTTTGAACAGTGGGCTACACTCTGGCGTTGTAAAGAAATATGTTGAGATATATATAATATAACGTTTGACATTATTATGCTAGCGAAAAAATACGTTTCGCCCTCTCGGATTTGGACGAAAACCGGTCCTAGTATGCAGTTTCAGACGGGGATTTCGAATTTGACATCGAAAAAGTTCTGTGACTTCATCCGATCGGTATATCGGGACACCGATTTGGGCGATTTCGGGGTCAAAATTT
>JAAETT010000322.1 GCA_024228115.1 bacterium | reverse complement strand
TCGAAAACTATTGATCCTTCAAATCCATCAATTTCACCAAAGTTTTGATTTAAGTTTAGCCGAAAAATACTTGCTTATTTTAGCTTTAAAGAATCAGTTGAGATCAAACATGCTTGGCCGAAAACTACTGGTCCTTCAAATCTGTAGACTTGACCAAATATTTGAATAAAGCTTGACCGAAAAATATTGATTCATTTTAGCTTTTACGGATCAGTTGAAATCAAGAATGCTGGACCGAAATCTACTGATCCTTCAAATAAGTGGATTTGGCCACATTTTTAGATAACGTTTGACCGAAAAATATTGACTCATTTAAGCTTTTAAGGATTAGTTGAATCAAGGCACAACTCAAATTCAATAAAATATTCGTTATCTACGCTTCAAATAACGTACCAGAAACGAATTTTTGAAAAAGCGGCGAAAATTGCAATTTTACTTCAAATGCTTAGATTCGGCAAAATCACAATGGCGATCGACAGAAAACGCAATGCAAATTAAACTTAATATTCGTTATCTAACATTTCAAATAACCTATCAGAAATGAATTTAAGAAAAATCAGCGAACATTATCTTTTTTTTGCGCAGTTCCGTTATATAAGAAGCGAAAAACATCGTTTTGCAAGCTCTGGGTGGCCACAGTAGCAAAAATTTGCTGAGTAAAGCATGATTTTGATAATTCTATTCTGATGCTCCAAATTTATGCATTTTGCGGCATTTTAGATTGGCAGATCTGACTCGACCCAACAAAACCCGACTCAACCCGACTGACCCAACCCGAACCGACCCGACCCAACCCGACCCGAACCGACCCGATCAGTTGAAATCAAGAATGCTGGACCGAAATCTACTGATCCTTCAAATAAGTGGATTTGGCCACAATTTTAGATAACGTTTGTCCGAAAAATATTGACTCATTTTAGCTTTTAAGGATTAGTTGAATCAAGGCACAACTCAAAGTCAACAAAATATTCGTTATCTCGGCTTCAAATAACGTACCTTCAATTTTTTTAAAAAGCGGCGTAAATTGCAATTTTACTTCAAATGCTTAGATTCGGCAAAATCACAATGGCAATCGACAGAAAACGCAATGCAAATTAAACTTAATATTCGTTATCTAATATTTCAAATAACCTATCAGAATTGAATTCAAGAAAAATCTGCGAACATTATCTTTTTTTGCGCAGTTTCTCAAAATATCGCTTTTTTCTTTAATCTCTTTAATTTCTTTAGTTTGATTTGTCAACATCTCGATCATTGCGAATCTCATCACAACATAAATATAAAAGCGAAATAATGTCTGTGACTGGCAAATTTTTTGAAGCACAATATAGGCAACTTCAGAATTGAGAGATTATTATGAACCTCATGCAAACAGATGAAGAAATTCTCAAGCAATTTCTAAGGAAATGTTTTGCTAAATTTAATGTTACTGCAAATGTTTTAGAAATATCAGAAATCAACCTTTTTCACTATATTCCAAAATCACACAATTGTATTTCTTCGCCAGCATGCATCTAAATCGTTATATATAAAACGAAAAACATTCTTTTGCAACCTTGGGATGGTCTAGTGGTTAATGTTTCAGTTTCAAAAATCACCACTGTCACTCATTTTTTG
>JAAETT010000321.1 GCA_024228115.1 bacterium | reverse complement strand
TGATGAGTTACGTGGACGGACACAACGATGATCCCACTCCCTTCGTCTGGTCCAAGACAGCAGAAGAGATCATCGAAAAGGTTGGCAGAGCCAGGCGCGCGCTGGATAATGCCCCAACAGCGTGAATCACATCACTAGGTGAAGCTCCCATGGCCGAAAGTCTCTCCTCTCGCGCGTTCTGGCTCTGCTTCTGGGTCAACATGCTCCAGGGCACAGCCTTCAACCTTTTCCTTCACTTTCCGGGCTATCTCCATGATCTAGGAGCGGGAGATGCCGAGATCGGCTGGATCTCCAGCATCACGGCGGTGGCGGCCATCGTGCTGCGCCCTCCGATCGGCCGCGCCATGGATCGGCACGGGAGGCGGCCCATCATCCTGATCGGCGGTCTGTTGAACGCTGCGGTGGTCGGTCTCTACCTCTGGATCGAGAGCATCGGGCCAGCCCTCTACGCGGTCCGGGTGCTTCACGGGCTGGCCGAGGCGATGCTCTTCTCCGCGTTGTTCACCTACGCCGCCGATCATGTGCCGGCACGCAACCGGACCCAGGGCCTGGCCTGGTTCGGTGTCTCCGGCTTGCTGCCGATGGCGATCGGCGGTGTCCTTGGAGATCGCCTGCTCGTGTTCGGCGGAACCGGGAACGCTCGCTTCGATGTGTTGTTCCAGGTCGCCTTCGGTCTGGCGGCTCTCTCCTTGATGGTGTCTGTAGCCCTGCCCGAAGCCTGGCGAACCCGACGAGGCGCCGGCGAAGGGGATGGTCGCCCCGGCGGTCTTCGCGCGGCGCTGCGACAACCGGACCTGAAACCCCTCTGGCTCATCGGCGGCGCGTTCTCGGTGGCGGTGACCGCGCTCTTCGTCTTCACGCGACGTTTCGTGGATGAGACCGGCATCGGCAGTGTCGGCTCGTTCTTCGCGGCCTACACGGTGGCGGCACTCTTTCTTCGCCTCTTCTTCGGCTGGCTACCGGATCGTATCGGCCCAAAGCGCATCCTGCTGCCTGCGCTCATGGCCCTGACGGCCGGTTTTCTCTGGCTTGCCTACGCGACGAGCGATCGGGACGTCGTCATCGGGGGTCTGCTCTGCGGCATTGGCCACGGTTATGCGTTTCCGATCCTGTTCGGCATGGTCGTCAGCCGAACACCGGAAACCAATCGGGGCATGGCCATGGCGGTGTTCACTGCACTCTTCGACGTGGGCGTACTCGCCGGGGGGCCGTTCTTCGGGCTCTGGATCGAGCGCGCAGGTTTTTCTGCCATGTTCCTGGCGGCGGCCGTGGTGACGATCGTCGGCACGCTGGTGTTCTACGCCTGGGATGGTCGCGTGCGCGACCGGCACCTCCCGTGAGCAAGGCCCTCGGGCTCCTGCTGGCTGGCTCCCTCGTGGCTTGTGTGGGACCGAGAGATCCCCTGGCCGATCTGCACCCGGTGGTCTGGGTGCAGGAAGGGAGCGCGAGCCTTCGCACGTGTCGTTGGCCCACCGGCTCTGTGCTGGAAGTCGGGATCGAAGGAGATGCCAGCGCGAACGAAGAGACGGACCTGGATCTCGCGCTTGCGGCCTGGAGTGGTGCGGGCCTTGGCGTGACGCTCACCCGTGCAAGCAAGGAGAAGGCTCCGCCGATCATCGTGCGCTTCCAGGACGAGGCTCCCAGGCGGGATGCAGGTGCCCTCGGCGTTGGTATCGCACGAGCGGATTGCCGAAGGAAGGGGCCGAGTTCGCTGCTCCTCGAGAGGGCTGAAATCGAGATCTCGCGTCAGGTCGGCCCGGATTGGCGCGACCACACCCGCCCGATTTCGGCGGACGAACGCCTCGGAGCCCTGGTCCATGAGTTCGGGCACGCATTGGGCTTCGCGGGGCATGTGCGTTCCGCAGAGGGCCCACTCGTGGCTGCGCCGGAAGCCATTCGTCGCGTAGGTCGGCGCGTTCGGCGAGGCCGGCCCCTGGAGGCACCCGAGGTGCGGGCGCTCTACGCACTCCCCAGCGGCAAGAGCTTGCGGCGGGTTCCGCTCGCGGCCTGGCAGACCGATCCGTTGGACGCCTTTCTTCCTCTTGCCCAGGGCACCCGCCTGGAAGGGCCTTGGCTGCGCAGCGGCGATCGGACGGCGCGGATCTTCTGGCGCCTCTCGAGCGGTGAGGAGGTGGGCTTCCTTGTTCCCGAGCTGCCACGCGTCATCGAAGACCCGAGTCGTGCGATGGCGATTCCGGATCGTGCGCTGCGGGAATGGTTGGCGGCGGGTGCCCGCTAGACCGTGGCATTCGGGTCGAGTGCCTGGGCTTTGGAGGTCTCGGCGGCGGCGCGCTCGGAATCGCCGGTCGCCTTCAGGACGACGGCCATGCGCAAGCGAGCGTGGGCGTTGTCGCCGTTCAAGGCCAGGGCCTTCTCGAAGTGCTCGATGGCTCGCGCATCTTCGGGAGGATTCTTCTTGAAGAGTGTCCAGGCCAGCGCTGCCTGATAGTCGGCTTCTTCGGGCCAGAGCTGGACGGCGGCTTCGAGTAGATCGTAGGCGCCCAGGAAGTTGCCGGCGTTCATCAACATCTCACCCTTGCGGAACAAGGTCTCCGCCTGGCCGAGACGATCCGCGTCGAAGCTGGTGTGGCCTTCGAGCGAGGCTTCGTAGGCCCGGCGTTCGTCCGGATCCGTCAGCACCTGGTGTGCACGGGTGAACTCCGCGAAGAGCTCGTTGGCCGTATCCTTGATGTCTTCGAGCCCACCTTGCGCGACTTTGTCCGGGTGCAGCCGCTTCGCTGCCTTCAGGTAGGCCTTCTTGATCTTGGGTGCTGGTGCATCTCGTTCAACACCGAGGAGCGCCCAGTAGTCGAGGCTGCCGAGCTGCGCGTGGAGTTCGAGGATCTCCTGTCGCAGTTTCTGGCTCTTCGCGTCGGCCTCAGCCGTGGTCTGCTTCGACGCGCCCGCCCGGGTGGCCGTGGAAAGGTCGCTGGACGAACCCGTGACGACGATTTCCAGCTCGGGAGGCGCAGCTTCTTGCGGCTCAGCACTCTCCTGCTCACTCGTCTGGCCGACGTCGGCTGTGGTGTTCCACTCCAGGCTTCCCCACGCATCGAGCAACCAGAAGGCTCCGTAGGCGGACGGGTCGGCGACGTGTCGCAGGAGGTTGAAGGCAGACTCCGCGCCGCAGATGCCCTCGGTCAGGGTATCGAGGCTCGCGCAGGGCGGGAGTCTCTCGATGAGCGCGTCGAAGGACTCGCCGCGGCTCGGGAAGTGCGTCACGTGATCGCCGAGGCTCTGAAGGATCTGGTCGAAACGCCAGTTGCGAGCGACGCCCTCCGCCGCAACGGCGAGCACATCGACCGGTGGGGCCTGCGGTGCACCATCGCCGGCCGGAACGGGCTCGAAGCTCACGGTTCCGCTCTCCCAGGCGATGGCGTCGAGCAGGCTTGCCCGCAGCTGATCACTGACTGCGGAGAGGAGATCGCGAGGAGCCGCGAGCTTCAGGCTCACGAGCACTGCCAGCTCAGGCGCGGGCTTCGCGGCGATGGCACGGCGTACGTCGGTGCGTGCATCCTCCCCGACGAGCCCTCGAGCGATGAGCTGCTCCACGAGGGCATCGCCATCCGCGTTCGATTCGAGACGCGTGGGCACGCCCCCCTGCCACAGGAGCCGTCGGCGCACATTCCCGCGCTCGAGGGTGACCCAGCCTTCGAAGCCCTGACGATGCAGTTCGACGAGCAGGCGGGGAAGCGGTGTGTCCGCGAGGGACGCCATCGCTCCGCTTTCGGGCGGACGTGGGCAGGACTTGAAGGGTGTTCAGCCGCGCTTTTGGAGCTCGGCGACCTGGAAACCCAGGGCGATGGCTTCGGGAAGGTCTTTCGACACCACGAGGTGCGATGCCTCGAGGTTGGCCACCACCGGTTCCGAGAGCGGCGATACACCGGCCAGGATCGGCTCTGCGCCCCAGCCTTCGATGGCCTCGAGGATCTGTTCCAGGGCCGCTGCGCCGAAGCCTTCGTCGATGATCGCGCCCGAGAGATCGACGACCACGACTCGCACCTGTCGTGCACCGGGGTCGTTGCCAATCAGGGCGAGGGCGCGAAGGGATTCCTCCGGACCGGAGAAGGGGATCACCATGACCGGACCCCAGACATGCACGACGGCGGCGCCGGGTTCGAAGCCGTCCGATGGTTGCTCGCCAGGATCGGGATACTCCGCCATATGCCGGGCGACCACATCGCGGAGCGGTGCGAAAGGCAGCGCCAGGAGTGCTTCTTCGATCGCGGGATCCTCGGAGCGATGCCACTGGGAAGCGTCACGCGCCTCGAAACCGCATTCCTCTGCGCCACTCGCGCGGCAGCCGGTTTCGAAGACGAGCAAGTCCGTATCGTAGATTCCAGAGAGCCAGCCGGATGTGAAGCCCGCACTCACCGCGCACGCTGGTTCGTTGCGCACGCCGAGCACGGCTCGGACGGCCTCGGCCTCGTGGCGTTCCGGCCAGACGCCCTGAATCAAGAGGCCGCCGCCACCCGAAGGCGAGCGCGAGAAGCGGATCGGGAGCAACGCGTTGGACGAAGGAGCTGAACCGGTTGCTGAAGAAAGGCTCGCGCCCGAACCGCCGAAGCCGTATTGCACCACGCGTAGGGCGTCGCGCAGGCCGTGGAGGAAACCCATCTGCACCAGAGCGGCTCGCGCATCCACCGGCCCGAGTTGTGCGAAGAGCTCCTGGTGGAGAGCGCTCAGCAGGCGCGGATCGAGAAGGAAGCGGGGCTCTTCCTGCAACGTGGCGTGCAGGTCCATGCCCAGGGCTGCGAGCTCCTGGGAAAGCAGGCGGATCCCGCCGCGAAGATCGTCTTTCTCAGACTTCGAGGAAGGCATGGATATCGAACTTCTGGTCTTTCTTGATGAAGGATTCGCCTTCGCCCTCGAGCAGTCGGAGCATGACGTCGACGCAGCGGGGGTCGAATTGCGAGCCGGAGTACTTGACGAGCTCTCGCTCCACCGCTTCGAGTTGAAGCCCCTTCCGGTAGGGACGATCGCTGGTCATGGCCTCGACGGTGTCGGCCACGATGATGATGCGTGAGGGCAGGGGAATCGAGTCGCCCCCAAGCTGGTCCGGATAGCCACGCTCGCAGCCGTCGTACCACTCGTGGTGATGGCGTACACAGGACACCACGTCCGAGAGGAACTCGACGGGCTGCAAGATGCGGGCACCGATCTCCGGGTGCATCTTCATCTCTTCGTACTCTTCGGGGGTCAGCCGATCCGGCTTTCCGATCACCGCATCGCGCACACCGATCTTGCCGACATCGTGCAACAGCCCGGAAATGTAGACCCGCTCGATGACCTCCTTCGGCAGGCCGATCTCCCGGCCCATCTTCGAGGCGTAGACGCCGACCCGCTCCGAATGGCCGCGGGTGTAGGCATCCTTGGCATCCACCGCCTCCGCCAGTGCACGGATCGTCTGGACGTAGGCGATGCGCAGTTCCTGATGCTTCTCGGCAAGCTGCCTGGTTCGATCGCGAACCTTGCCCTCGAGGTTCCGGTTCATGTCTTGCAGACACAGGTTCTGCTCACGCGTGACCTGATTCAGCCGCTTGATCTCGTTCTTGAGGGCGTAGTGATCGAAGGCCTGGCGCAGGGTGGCCTTCAGCTCCTCGTCGTTCCATGGCTTGGTGATCAGCCGGAAGATCTCGCCCTGATTGATCGCCTCCACCGCGACGTTCATCTCGGTGTATCCGGTCAGCATCATCCGAACCATCGCAGGATGTCGCTCGCGGACGGAGGAAAGCAGCTCGACGCCACTCATTTCTGGCATGCGCTGATCGGATACCACGACCTGGGCAGGATGTCGGTCGAGCAGCGCGAGCGCGTCCGACCCACGATTGGCCGTGAGTACGGTCCAGCCCTCATGGCGCAGCAAGCGCTGGAGAGCCTTCAGGATGTTCACCTCATCGTCCACGAAGAGGACGGTGGGTTCGGACATAGGGGGCGTCCTTCAGTGGGTTCCGGAAGACCCGTACCTTTCAAGGCTCGTGCCGACTCGTAGCTATCTGCCGGAGACCGGTGAAGGCGAGGCAGATCGGGAGGTTGCGAGGCCTCTTGCCGATCGGCTCGAACCCGAAGGATTCCTGAGTCTGGGACGGCTCGAGGACGGCTTCGCGCAGATCGCGGGCAAGCGATGTGCAGCCTGCCCCTGGCCTGCCGCCTCACGGATGTGCACCCGCCCAGGGAATCGGCCCATGACGCGTGGATCTCTGGGTCATCGGGTCTGATCGTGGGGATTATGCCGCACAGCAGCAAAAAGGGTCCCGTCCCAGAATCGGGACGTCCCGATCACGGGATTTTTTGCCACCTCTTCAGCGAGAGGGCCACTTCCTCTATGAGATGACGATCTGCGCATGGTGTGAATCAGTGATTTCGGCCCGACCCGATCCTCGGATCGTCGCCGCCCCCACCGCCCCGGCCACGAGCCACGGCATCTGCCGCTCGTGCCTCTCGCACCGAATCGCCGCCGATCAGGTAGGCCTCCAAAGCGGCACCGCCCTGGCCACGCGCTAGCCCAGCCCGCTAGCTCTCGAGTAGTCCGAGCCGGTCTCGACGGTAGCTTCCGGTCTGGACGGCCTCGCACCATTCCCGGTGCTCGAGGAACCAGGCGACAGTCCTGGCCATGCCGGTTTCGAGATCGAGGCTGGGGGACCAGTTCAGCTCCTCGCGGAGCCGACGGTCATCGATGGCATAACGACGATCGTGGCCGGGGCGATCCGTGACGAAGGTCTTGAGCGCGTCGTAGCGGTCGATGTCCTTGCTCTTCAGGGCAGGGTTCTCGGAAGCAGGGTGGGCGGACTCGAGGGCGGCGCAGAGGCGATCGACGATCTCCAGGTTCGTGTGTTCCGCGCGGCCGCCGATGTTGTAGTGCGAGCCCGGAGCGGCGGCTTCGAGCACGCGCATCAGGGCGCTGCAATGGTCTTCGACGTAGAGCCAATCCCGGACCTGGAGGCCGTCGCCGTAGATCGGCAGCGGCTTGCCTTCCAAGGCATTCAGGATCATCAGCGGGATCAGCTTTTCGGGGAACTGATAAGGCCCGTAGTTGTTGGAGCAATGGGTCAGCAGCGTCGGCAGGCCATACGTCTCGTGGTAGGCGCGCACCAGATGGTCGGCGCCGGCCTTGGAGGCCGAGTAGGGCGAGTTCGGTGCGAAGGGCGTGTCTTCGCGGAACAGGCCTTCGGGGCCGAGGGAGCCGTACACCTCGTCGGTGGAAATCTGCAGGAAGCGGAAGGTGCCGAGATCCGAGGCCGACAGCCCGGCCGTGTGGGCCCGGGCGGCTTCGAGAAGCTGGAGCGTGCCAAGCACGTTCGTGTGCACGAATTCCACCGGGCCTTCGATCGAGCGATCGACGTGGCTTTCTGCTGCGAAGTTCACCACGACCTGGGGCCGCTCCTTGGCGAAGAGCTGATCCATGGCATCGTGGTCGGTGATGTCCGCGTGCACGAAGGCGAAACGCGGATCGTCCGCCAGATCTTCCAGGCTCTGCAGGTTGCCTGCGTAGGTGAGCTTGTCGACGACGACGATGCGCGCATCCGTCTTGGTGAGGGCCCGGCGGGCGAAGTTCGAACCGATGAAGCCGGCGCCGCCGGTGACGATCCACGTGCTCATGCGTTGATGACTCCTCGCGGCCTACAGGTACGTGCCAGCGGGTGATCGCTGGGGCAGGCGCTTGCGTGTGCGCCGATAGAGATCGACCTCGCGCACGAGATCTTCGGTATCCACCGCAACCACCTCTTCCGCGGCCGCCTCGCAGCGGGCCTTGCGGCGCAGGACGCTATGCATGAGGTGGATCCAATCCCCGGTGGAGGGCTCACGAAAACGACCTACGACGTCGCTCCAATCGATCTCGCCGAACAAGCTCTTGCCGGCCCGCTTCTCGGCCGCCGCTGCGTGGATTTGGAGCGCCGCGATGATGTCGTCCGGATAGGTGGGTGTGACCTCGACCACGCGCTCGAAGCGGCTCGGCTGGACGAACGCCGGCCGGAGCGTATCCGGGTGGCTCGTCGAACCGACGAGCAGAATATGCTCCGGAACCACGGCACGATCGGTCAGCTCGCCAAGGAAGTCCATGATCGGCCCGATCGGCAGATCGTTCCGGCGGCCGCCAATTTCCTCGGCCTGGAAGAACTCGAGCTCGTGGAAGTAGACCGTCGTCGGCGGCATCTCGGAGAGGACCTGGCTCCAGGCTTCGAGGAGATCCCCCACCTTTCCACCCTGGTGGACGATCTCGAGGGCAAGCCGCGGCACCGCCAGGTGGACGAAGGCCGTATTCGCGCGGGTGGCCAGAGCCTTGGCGAGCAGCGTCTTCCCCGACCCCGGCTGGCCGATCAACAACAGCCCGGACGGCGGGAAGGTGCCCCAGTTCTCGTAGACTTCCGGATTCGTCATCGCGCAGGCGTAGGTGAGCACCTCCTCCTGGGCCTCGGCGAGGCCGCCGATCGAGTCGCCATGGACGCCGGGTGCACCGAAGACCTCCGATGCCTTGGCCAGCGCCGGAATCTTCCGGGTCGCGCTCGTCCAGAGGTTCTGGGCCTTCTCTTGCTGAATCTGGATGTGGTCCATGGCCAGGGAAGGTACCAGGGTCGCGGCCCGGGGCCGCTCGCTTCGGGTTTCCGTTCCGCCGGGTCTCAGCGCCCGCCGATCGAACGCCCGCGGGACCTGTTCGAGTGCGCCCCTCGCGGCGAGCCCTGGCTACTGGCTCTCCTCGGGCCCGTGGCCTTGCCCGCGATGCTCTTGTTCGGACCGCTTCCGAGCCGGCTCCGCTTGCCCGGCGCACGGCTCGGCCCGCTCTCCCAGCTGTGCTGGGTGGTCGTTTCGATGCTCTCGGGAGGCACCGTGCCCGGCGTCGCCGTGGCGCCTGCCGCGATCTCGTCGTAGCGGGCCGAGCCTCGAAGCTCGGGAGCCTTCGTGGGCTCCGCCAGAAGGCTCCGATATTGGCTGGCCATATGCCCACTCTGCCAGGCCTCGCCTGTGACCCCTTCATCGCCTGGGCTCGCCCAGGCGCCTCCCGCCAGGAGCAGCGAGAGCCCCAATCCAGCCCAACCGACACGTATCCACCCCGAACCGTCGCTTCCGTTCCCCACAGCAGCATCTCCAGCATCCACACGCCCCGAAAGGGCCGTGCCCCATGTTCCCAGGCAGCTCGACCTGAGTGAGTGCCAAGCAGGGCAGGAGAGGTGACGGGGCAGCGAAAGCCGGCCGACGATTTTGCGCCGCCGCTCGCCAGCCACCATACCATTCGCGATACTGCCCGCCGCGGCTCCCGAGCCGCGCGTCCCCATCGTCTAGTGGTTAGGACTCCGCCCTTTCAAGGCGGCAACACGGGTTCGAGTCCCGTTGGGGACGCCACTTTACGTCGCAATTCCACCAACTTGGCGAGGCCCGAATCTGGCGGGCGACAAGTGGGCGACAAACCGGACGAGCCGTTCGCGCCCGGATCACGAAGCACGCTGATCATCGCCTCCTCCGACATGCGGGCGTAGCGCCGCGTCGATCGGGCGTCTGAGTGGCCGAGAAACGTCTGGAGCGCCCGCTCTGACACGCCCCGACGGACCGCATCGGTCGCCATTGTGTGCTTCGTTCCCTCGTAGAGCCGCACGTCGTGGATGCCAACCGCCTTTCCGGCGCGAATCCAACGATCCCGCAGCGCCCAGTGCGACCAACGCCTTCCCGTGCGGGGGTTTCGGAAGAGGGGCGTTTGCGTCAGGCGATCCCGCGCATCGACGTTGCGCACGATCCAATCGGCGACGGCCCCTCCGGTGGGGAGTCGTTTCGCCTTTCCAGTCTTGGTGCCACGGATTTCCGCTTCGGGTCCGGGTCCCTTCGCCGCTTTGTCCACAGTAAGCCAGCCATCGCGGAAGTCGGCAACGTCCAGTGCACGTGCCTCCCCAGGGCGAAGGCCAAGATGCGCAAGCGCCAGGAAGATTCCTCGCTCGTAGTCGGGGATCGCCTCCAGGATCGCATCCTGATCGTGGATCGAGAGCACACGAGGCTCGTGCTCGTCAACCCGAGGAAGGGGGAACTCGGGGATTTCGCGGATCAACCCGCGCTTGATGAGCCAGCCCATAAACGATCGGAAGCCCCCCATCACGTTCCGGCGAGTCTTCGCCGCGAGTCCTCGATCGGCAAGCCACAGAGACCAGTCCTCCAGCACCGCATAGCTGATCTCGTGGATGGAGTAGGCGTTCAGGAAGGAGAACTCGCCGTCCTTGCGGGCGTATCGGACCAGCTCACGGTGGTAGGTCGGCGACAAGTCCTGCGCCGCCACCTCCCGGCGCTTGATCTCCAGCCAACGCGGGAGGTGCGTCGCAACGAGGTTCGGCTTCGCGTCCTCGGGAAGATACGCGGCGAGGACTTCATCCAGGGCTCGCCCGTCAGCCAATTTGCCGCGGATCTGCTCCAGCAGGCGCTGGGCCGTGGCTTCGTCACGGATGGGAATGCCGCGGTGAGCCCAGACTCGGCCGTAGGGCCGAAGATCCAGGAAGTAAGTCTTCTCCCCGCTCCGCCTTTTGCGGCTCCTGACGCGCCCCAGCTTCCCCACAAGCTCGAAACGTACCGCAACGTCTGCGGACCCCAAGCTGGCGAGAATGCGGGAGGGAGAGGGCATGTCTCAGCGAGCGACCGTCCGGCTCGTACTTGAGGCATTCTCAGCTGGCGAAGGCTGCCGGTCGGCCGCGCCCAGACGCTCCTTTTCGGGGCTAGGGGCCGCAACCATCGAATTCAGATCAGGACCGCCAAAGCAGTTGTCTAGCGAGCCGAACGTCCTGGGCTTGTTGGCTTGGATCATGGTTGGTGGGTCCTTGAGCAGCGGGCAGAGCACGACCTCCCCGAGCGTTCCCTCGGGGAAGTGCTTCTGCCCGATCGATCACGGCTGGAGCCGTCCCATCGCGTTGGGCTCCAGGGCGTTGGGTCTGACCCCTGGATTCCGAGCTACTTTCGACCCTTGAACACCCGGGCCGTCGTCCACGCTCCTCGGTTTCGCACCGCGCGCCGCCTTTGGACGATTCCCCGTGGTAGGCGGCTGTCTTCCCCACGCGCCACGGGCAGTTGCTCTCCGCGCAGGTTGTAGACGCAGAGGAACACGGCCTGAACCTTCCGTCGATCAGTCCAAATCGGTTTTGGACTGGTATTTCTTCGGATTGCGATACTCCAAGAGGATCTTCCGCGCCTGGTCGGAGAGAGGTTGGACAAAAGGAAGATCGGCCTCCGGGAGGCACAGTTCTCGCGGTGGGCGCCAAAGCTGATCCGCTTTCAGATGCCCACCGACTACGGCGCGTTCAAGTACCACCTCCGAAGCGCCCAAGAGGCGACCCACTGAAAGGGGTTGGGGGTCCCTTTTTCTCATCAGCAACCGAATGGCGGCCCAGAGGTGTGACACGCTTAGGAACTCAGCCCAGGCGTCCTTGATCTTCGACCGGCTGGTTGGGAGCCGCGGCGCACCAACATTCCCTCTGTTCTTCAGCGCATTCAAGCGGCTGATGAGGAACACGCCTTGCTCGGCCGTTGGCCCGTCTCGCCCTCTTACTCGGTAGGGAGGGGTCATAAGAAACAAAAGTTGGGTTCCAGCAAGCTCTCCTGAAATGCATCTCCGAGCGAGACCTCGTTCAGCTGAGACCGGATCGGCCGAGCGATGAAGCGCAGCGAACCCACCTTCCTCTGCGATGCCGTCGGTCGCCTGTCGGTCGGTTGCATCGAGGAGCTTCGCGACGCCTGGCGACAGGTTCCCTGCCCGAAGGCGCTCGGTCCGCGCCAACTCCCCGGCGAAAGCTGACGCGATCAGTTCGTGACGCTTCGCTTGATCCGACGGGTATGCCATTGTGGCGAGAAGCCGCAAACCGGAGTCGGGGCCACCTTCCCAAAAAGCCTGGGTCAAGCCGAGATCGATCGTGGGCACGCCGCGCGCTCCTTCGCGGCACTCCAGATTTTTCCCGGGCAGACGCCGGAGCTGGCGCTCTTCGGATCGCGAGCCCTAGCCCGGGGGTCCGAGAGTAGCGGTAGCAGTGATGATGGTCCGTTCCGCGCCCAGCTCAGGCTCTAGGCTCACTCTGGGCCTGCACGCGTACCCGATGGCGTGCCCCCAGGGAAGGACCCGCGTGGTGGTGCGTCCCACCGCGCTCTGCTCGCTGGGTGCCAGTGAGATACCTAGCGTCTGCTCTCGCGGGTTGGGATCTTTGCGTCCGCTGATGCAGCTAGATGAAGACCAGTCTGGGCTTCTAGGGAAGTTCAACCATGAGATCGAGGAGGCGCACGAGCGGCTCTCTGGCCTGGTGAGCTCGCATGATCCCTGGGACTTCATGGTTGCGCTCGGGATGCGGAACTATCTCGTCGACCCGGAGACGTATCGGGAGGCAACCTTTGAAGGGCGTTCCGCGTTCGCCGAGCACTTCGCGTATCTCTGCGGAGCGGAGACGCAAACAGGTGGTTCTCAACCGCTCACTGAGAGCGTCCTTGACCAAGCTCAGACGGCCCTCCAAGAGCTCTTCAGCGCGCATCTCTTGCTGGAGGGAATCGATTCCAGCTTCGCTGAGGACCCGGATCTCGCAGCTCTATCGCGGGATGTAGCGACGGACGAACTGCTTGTTCGCGCTCCCGGGTATCCGCATCATCTCCACGAACTGTTGACGGGCCTCTTCGCTCCGTTCGATGAGGTTTTGGTGCAACGGCTGGGTTTCGGAACTTCCGACGTTCTATTGGTCTTCGCGGGTTGGCGTCGACTGTGTAGCCGAAGAATTGCAGCTCGCCGAAAATTGGCACGCGAGGAGGTAGAGGTTGCACTCAAGCATATAGAAGACGGGGCCGCACCCACCCCGGACCTGCAACGAGTGGTAGACCGACTGGGCTCCGTTCCTCGAGAACACCGTGCGGCAGCCATCTCGGATGTGTATTCAGAGCTGGTGTACCGCGGGTTCGGCGATACCTGCTCCGCAACTCCCGCGGATATCGCTGATGAAGCTTCGCTGACTCCAGGCGTTGCACGCGCAGTCTTGAGCCGGTTCGCTCTCCAGTTCAGCGACCTTCCGGCCCCGAACACGCGCCCCGCGCCATTTCACCCACTCAAGCTGAGACCGTTTGTCGAGGCCAACGGTCGATTCGCCTGCCCGGCGCCAGCGTTGCTCGATTGGTCCGTTCAAGCTCAGGTAGAGGACTTCCTCAAGGGAGACGGGAAGCTATGGAACCGGTACGCCAAGCACCGGCATGACTTCGTCCTGTCGAGAGGAGCCGAGCTGTTAGGCGAGGTGGTGGCAGGTGCCACCATAGAACGAAATCTCTTCTACCAGCCGGACGCCGCAAAGCCTGATATCGCGGAGGTCGATGCCCTGGTCCTCCGGGATTCAACGCTGATCATCATCGAGGCAAAGGGTGCCGGCATCTCGGTGAGAGCCAGGCAGGGCCGCGCAGATCGCTTAGAGCGGCACCTGAAGGAGATCGTCGGTGGTGCGCACGCTCAGGCGATGCGAGCGGATCGCTATATCTCTGGACGATTGGCAACCTTCAGGAGAGCGGACGGCACCGAGATTGCGGTTGACGGGCGGCGGGTTCGAGAGGTCTTTTGGGTCGCACTAACGTTGGCGCCAATCGGTCACATGGCGGCCCACATCAACAGCCAACGCGATCCTATGGAGCTGGCGGCTCACCGCTGGCCCTGGATCGTATCCATCTTGGACCTCTTCCCAGTGCGTGATTTGCTCGAAATCCCTGCCATGTTGCCTCACTACATCTCTCGACGCCTTCAAGTTGCTCACCAGGGGCTTGTGGTGGCGCACGATGAACTCGACTTCCTCGGCTGCTACCTGTCGAGCGGTCTGTACTTCAATCCCGCTGCGCCCGACGTTCCGACTCAGATCATTCTTGGGTCCTTTACCGACGAGATCGACGCCTACTACATGCATGAGCAGGGACAACGGCGATCGCCTTCTCCGATACCCAGGCAGAATCTAGGCCCCGAGTTTCGGCGCCTTCTAGAGGCGATCGAAGCCTCGGGACTTCACGATCGCCTCACTGTGTCGATGGCGTTGCTCGATCTCTCTGGCGAAGCAAGGGCGGGCTTCATGAAGCTCGTATTTAGGGCGCGCAAGAAGGCAAGAAAGCGGCAACGAGGCGATGCCACTGTGATCGGCGGCGAGCTAGGCGATAGGTGGGGAATTACGTACTTCTGTGGGCGCGACGGCCGGCAGATGAACTCGGGTCTCTTTGACTACTGTATGGTCAAGAAGTACCAGGCACGTGCCACGCGTTGGGTCGGCTTGGCCGACATCGGCACGGGAAATAGCTTTCATCTATCCGACGTGCTGGCGATCGAGGCAGAGTGGCAATACGACCCCGAACTCGAATCGGCTGCGGCTGCACTTCCATCATCGAGGAAGCTCTAACGGCGGAAAGAGTTCCGCAGGGCGAATAGTACCAGAGCCCCCTGACCTGCCACCAAAACGGGTGCGAGGGAAATCAGCGCACGGGCGCTGAGTCCCACTGGGCGCATCAACCGATCGCGTTGGAGGGTCACTACCTCCAGCATGTAGACGAGCGTCCGGCGGAGGTCGTCGGCCCAATTCGCGAGTTCTCCCCAGTCGCGCGCCGGGCGAGGAGAGTAGTGTACTAGGCTGCCGCCTCCTGAACCTTCGATGCCCGCAAGCATCACAAGCACAGCCAACGCCAAGATGAGGGCGGCGAGGGCAGATACTGCGCGCCCATAGCTTGTCCCGTAGAGACTGAGCAGCCGGTAGAGCATCAACAGATTCAGCGTCTCTCGAAGCCTCCTCCACCACGGCGACGAAATGTTTGCAGCAAGCCTGCGTCGGAGGCATTCCATCTCGCCGACATGGAAGTCCTCGGCGGGGGAGAATTGTCGGCGCTGCCGATGGTCCAGGACGAGTTCACGATAGTTTTCGTGCAGCAAGACAAGGGCTCTTGAGCGGTCAGGTGCCTTGATGGGCAACCGAGACTCGTCCCTGAGCATTCGCAGATCGCGCCCCAAAAAGCGTCTTCGACGAGCCCAGCGAACGTCGCGGAAGCTGATGTTACTGTCGATTGGTGTGCCAAGAAATGACGCATTGCTGAGGTTGATTCCGTCGAAGACAAGCTTCCCCTCTGGGCCGAAACGCAGGTGATGGAAGCCAGCAGTGTGGCCGAGAGCCGTGGCCCGCGAGGGCGATGAGAACGAAAGAGTTCCGAAGATGTGCGAAGCGCGCAGATCAATGCCATCGCGGATCTCTGTTGAGGCCACGGCTACATCGCCTCGGATCTCGGCTCGGCATAGATCGATCTTGCTGAAGCAGCATTGGTCAACGGTCCATGAGCCGTCGAGGGTGGAGTCCATGCACAGGAAGGCGTCGAATTGGGACGCGTTGATGATTGCGGCGGTGATCCTCGCGTGAACAATCCGAGCGGTTTCGATCTGTGACGCATTGACCGTGAGACGAGAGGAGATGGTGGACCGATTGAGTGACAGGGCGCCGAATCGGCAGTTGTCGATCGAGACCGGCCGCTCGAATATCGACTCGGAGAGGTCCAGCGAGGAGAACGAGCATCCGCTGAACCCAGTCTCCGAGGGAAAGCGCGCACCCTGGAGATTGAGACCGCGATCATACTCAAGATCAACGAAGTCGGTGGTTGCGGACTGCGGGGACGCGGGGAAGACCGCGCCACGGAGGTCAACGTCGCCTGAGTCGGCGCTTAGGGCGGACGAGAACGCCTTCCAGAAGCTAAGGATCTCAGCGACGGAGCTCGGATTTCTGTGGAAGAGGCACAGCGAATGATTGTCGTGGATTGCACGGCCGCAGTGTCGACCATCGCGAAACCTGAATGTGCAATAGGGTGAGGGGCGGGCCATAGGGACTACTCTCTAGCGAGTGGACTCTGGTCGGCGACCGCAAGTGCCTAGTTCTTGCGGTCGCGTCGTCTGGTCTTCTTGGTGGATCGGGGGCGCTTTCGGGCGACGATCTCACGGATGATAGATTCCAATCGGTGCCCTTCTGGACGAAGAGCTCGTCGAGGACCGCCTCCGTGATCTCAAGTCCGTCCAACACGTCGTCTCTCGACAGGGAGGGTGCATGGGACGCTTCATTCCCAACCCAGCGAATCGCGTGGAGATGGTCACTCCGTGCTTCACATGTGAGCCAATCCAATCGCGGGCGGCCTCCCATGTCCCGCTCCCTGACTGGCCCAACCTGCTGAACCCGGAATGAACCACAAGCTTGGGGTGGATGTCCTCATCAAAGTGCTGGAGGCCGCCGAGGTGGTCGGTGTCAGGGTGGGAGATGATGGTCAGCCCGATGCTCTCAGTCTGGTCGATGAACCGGACGCGATCCAGAGCACGCGAACAGGCCCTGCTCTTCGGGCCAGCATCGTAGACGAAGAGGTGCCCACCGGGGATTCGAGTGATCGTGCAGAGCCCCGCACCCACGTCCGCCACGTAGACAAGCACAGCGTCGGCATCTACTTCGAGATTTGTGTCCTGGGCGGCGGCCGACAGAGGCGCCAGCAACAGCACAAGTACTGCGAGCCATCCATGCGACGCGATTCTCTGGAAGACCATCCGTCTTTTCCTCTTCTCTGCGCGGCCGTGCTAGGCCACGTGAGGCCGGGCGGGAGGTGATCGACCACTTTCCTGGAGCGCACGACGACCTGGCCAACGCCGTGGCGGGCTTGATCGTCGAAGCGGAGCCCAGACGCAGAAATGAGGTCGTGTCATTCCCGCTGGATTTCTGATCCCCCACCCACCAACTCGCCGCCCTCCATCTCAGCCAGACCACGGGTCATCTGGTCGATCCCCTGCTGCTGAACCTCAAGGGCTTCGGCCCGAGCCGCGGTCAGCTCCGTCTCGGCTTCGACGTAGGACTGCAACAGAGCGGTGAACTCATCAGCGATACCTTGAGACGCGAAGAGAAATACCTGCGTGTCACCGTCGAACTGATTCTCGTTGTCGTCGAGAAAGTCGATCAGCATGATCAGACGATCGACGGCTCTGTCGTAGGCGGACAGCGTCCCGTCCTCCACCCGTTTGCGTTCCTCAAGACCTTCACGGGCACCGGCTGCGGCATGGTAATCAAGCGCCTCCATTTCCACTAGGAACCCACGAATGGATGCTTCGGCCTTGATCCTGAGCCCTGGTAGCTGCTGTTTTGCCTGAAGCAGGGCGGCTCGCAGCGCCACACGATCCTTGCGCGTAGCGAGTGTCTCGACCGTCAACGCCTCGAACGGATCGAGGAACTCGCCATACACATCAGCGACGTCCTCGTGCAGCCGTTCTTGAACAACACGGAACTCTGAAGCAAGTTCAGCTAGGCGGCGTTTCTCGTTGGCATTAGCTGAGAAATCGTTCCCGGCTTCAAGCAGCACGCCCAGCCATAGCCCGGCAACAACCCGGGTGGTTTTTGGGCGCGAGCCAAGAATGGCCCATGCCAATCCGACGCCGACTGCGCCCATGACCATGTAGTGCCCCAGATGGCGAGCTAGAGGGGCGGCCGGATTGATCAGCGAACCGAGCCAGACGCCGGCAACGACAGCAGCGGCGGCCGCCAGTAGCTCGTAGACGAGCCTCGAACCTCCGCCCGCCGAGTCCTTTCTGACCGGTGGTTCTTCAAGCGCATCGTCTGACGCGCCGTCCTCCTCCACTACCGGAGAGCGAGGGCTGCTTGGAAGTGCACCTTTCTCGGACTCGCCCCCAATGGCGACGCGATCCCGCTTGCTTCTGCCCGCTACGACGACGGCCGCGCCGACGAGGCAGCCGATCGCCACCAGCGCCCACGGCGCCGGACTGCCAGCGAAGTCGTCCAGAAGATCGACGAAGCATTTCATGCCAGAGATCAACGACATGACTCCGAGACCGATCGCCAGCACATACCTTTGGGCGTTGTTCACGAAAACACCACTACGACTCGTCCGCCCGCACTAGTGTGACAAATAATCCCGCGAAGAGGACGAGGAGCACCACGAAACCAAGCGGGACGAAAAGCCAGATCGGGATGTCCAGCCACCAGTTTCAGACCGCGGCGATGAGGTGGAATAGGTCGCGGAGACTGAATGTCAGGAGGTCTTCCATGCACGCTCCAGGGTTCGCTCAACTTTCGTTCAGAATTGCCCGGGCCTGCAACCCCAACGACAACGCCCCGACCGCGGGGCCGGAGCGCGTCGAGCCGAAGCGGGCTGGTGGTCAGTGCAGCCTGCGGCGCCAGCTCGCCAGACCCGCGAGCCCGAAGGTTAGGAGGAGGGCGGTGGAGGGCTCGGGGACCGCTGTCTCCAGCACGATGTCGATCGAGAGGGGCTCGAACGCCCCGGTGCTGATCGCGCCGAGCGTGATCACGATGCTATCGGACGTCGTCGTAATAGTATTCACAGGGACAATGCTGTCCGCTTTTGCATCGGCTGCGAGCTGCCCGATGACAGCCTCACAAGTGGGATCACCGCCGCACTGGGAAACATCGGCCCAGGCGTCGATCTGCGCGAACTGGAATGTGGTGTCGGTGTGCGCCCCCGACAGCGTCTCGCTCGTCGTCCAGCCGAGGTCGTAGAAGCCGAACGTGTAGCCGGCCATTAGGGTCGGGTCGATGTTGCCTGGGTCCGCCAGGGTCAGCCGAATCACCATGTCGCCGCCGAAGGTCAGGAAGTCCGCGGTGACGGTGAAGCCTCCGTCGGTCCCGGTGAACTCCACCGTGGACTCGCTGACCGTCCCTGGGGTGGATGTGAAGCTGCCCGAGAAGCCTGCGCTGCACGGGATGCCAGCGGCGGGATCGACGAAGCAGCCCTCGACGGAGTCGCCGATCAGGGTGGCGTGGCTCGCCGAGGCGATCAGCAGCAGTGAAAGAGCGATCACGATCGGCAAGGAGCGGCGGCGCATCGTGTTCCTTCCAGGCAGGAAGCAGACACACCACGACGGCGCGCCCCTTCCCACGGCACCCTGAATCGCAGCAAGAACCAGGCCGCGGCAGGGGAACCGGGGAAACCCTGTCGAATCAACTACTTGCGCGCTATGTGGCCCCGGACGGCATAGGGAGCACGGAACGCCCATTCCCATTCGGTGGAAAAGGTCTTCTCACGCACCTGGTCGATGGGCCGAGACACCGCGTGGCGAGAGGATACCCCGGATCGTCAGAGCTTCGTGCAGGTGCCGATGGCGATCACGGGAGTGTCGGCTTCCTTATCGCCGCCGGAATCCGGCAGACCCGAAAGGTGGTAGCCAGGCATGTATGAGCCGGTGAAGCGAAGTGACTTCGTGTTCAAGATCAACTGGCCCCCTGCCGGTTCGCAGAAGATCAACCCAATGGAATTCGGTTCCGCGCATCCTCCCGTAGGAGAGTTTCTTCTCGCTGACCTCCCGAACTTGAACACGAGCCACGGCGAGCCCTCCCCGTGGTGGACCTTGTCAGTGGCGCGGCGGGGGCGGATCAACCACTTCTGCTCAGTCTTAAAGACTGCGTGTTCCCATACATTCGAGGCTGGGTTGAACTTGAAGCCAGTCGCTTTGTCTTCCACGCACACGAACTCCCCTTCGGCGGCAATGGGAGAGGCCAGAAGGGCGACGCCTAGAATCGCTGATAGCCATCGCACGAGAGGATGATATCGCGGGCGTGGCTAGAGGACACTGGACCGGCCTCACCCCGGTGGACTCTCGGCGTTGGCACTGTGGGGGGACTGGTGGGGGGAGTCGCGGCGAATGTCCCCTCAAAAAGGGCCACAAGAGGCCAGACGAGGCCAACGGACTCCCCCCACAAGTCCGCAGAATTGCTCTAACTAGCTTCGATTCTTGAAGAATTTGGGCGGGTCCCAAGCCGAGGGTCGCGGGCGACAACTGGGCGACAAGAATCTATTGACCCGAGTCCTTGTCTTTCGCGGACTTACGACGCTTCTTCACGGGTTCGAGTCCCGTTGGGGACGCCACTTTGCTCAGTGATTTCGGCGAGTTAGCGGCACTCGAAACCTGCGGGCTACAGGTGGGCAACAAATCCGAGTCCGTCGTCGGATTGGCTGTTCGAAGAACGCTGACTAGCGCTTCCTCGGACATGCGTGCGTATCGCCGTGTCGATCGCGCATCCGAGTGCCCCAAGAACGTCTGGAGTGCTCGCTCCGATACTCCACGGCGTACGGCATCCGTGGCCATCGTGTGTTTGGTTCCTTCGTATAGGCGCACACCGACAAGCCCAACGGATTTCGCCGCTCGTATCCAGCGATCTCTGAGGGCCCAGTGGGACCATCGCTTCTGGGTTCGTGGATTCAGGAAGAGCGGGCGACGTGTTAGCCGTGCCCGTTCATCAACATGACCCCGGATCCAATCGATCAGGACCTCTCCGGCTGGAATTCGTTTTGCCTTCCCGGTCTTTGTCCCCCGGATCTCGGCATCGGGGCTCGTGCCTTTTGCCGCCTTGTCGATGGTGAGCCATCCATCCTGAAAGTCAGCAACGTCCAATGCGCGTGCTTCACCTGGCCGGAGACCCAAATGAGCGAGCGCAAGGAAGATCCCCCGCTCGTTGTTCGGAATCGCATCCAGGATCGAGTCCTGGTCTCCAATTGAAAGGACACGGGGCTGGTGCTCATGGACGCGCGGAAGCGAAAATTCGGGGATCTTGTGAATTACACCGCGCTTGAGCAGCCAGCCCATGAACGTAAGCGGCCGGATATCGCCGTTCTTCCCGGGCTCGCCGGCGAGATGTAGACCCACCGCATGACAATCCGGGAGGAGGCGGCATGCGGGTGCAAGCGAACGGGAAGGTGAGGCGGTCGAGCGAGGAGTGGCGGGAGAT
>JAAETT010000320.1 GCA_024228115.1 bacterium | reverse complement strand
CTCCCCAGACCCCGGATCATGGTCTCGCTCTGGGGTACGTAGCCACAAGACTCATTCACGGAGGAGCCGGATGGTGGAAATCTCCTTGTCCGGATCTGGCGAGGGCCCGGGGTAGGCGACTGCCCCGGGCTACTCTACAGAGGGGTTTCCCGCTACCCGGCCATGTAGCTGGATGGCAGATCGCCCGAATTCGGGAGCGATCTGGCCCGATCCGGACGTGGGGGTCGCCGGTTCGGGTTTTGTCACATCGAAAGGGGCCGTATAGGGCCGCGGGGCCGTGATGTGTTCAGTCTATTTCCGTCCATTGCAGCACCTTGCAAGGCAGGAGGCGTAACCCCGCGCCACTTCTCACCCTTCTTTGATACTTCGAACCCGCCGAGCGTCCTGCTATTCAGGATAGGGCGGTTGCTGGCCTGCGTCGGATCGCCGAGAATGGCGGCATGCCTGGCAACGCTAGTCCGACATCCACCCTCATGGACGCCACCTTCCGCTCGATGGAGGGGCTGAACGAATTCGCCCACTCGATGGGCAGGGAAGGCAGATACCTCCAACTGAGCAAGGGACTCGTCACGAGCCGATGGCGGTGGCTGCACCTCGGGCAGTCCTCACTCACCTCGCATCACCTGGACAAGCGCGTGCACGCTCTGCTGACTCCTCCCGGGGGGAGCGTGGCACTGGGCATCATGCGCCCACCGTTCTTCATGATGGTCGACGGCGCGGAGGTGGGGAACGACCAGGTGCTTGTGATGGACGCGGACTCAGAAGTGGACTTTGTTTCCCCGGACGAAGCAGAATGCAAGACTCTCACCCTTCCCAAATCCGATTTAGAGGCGAGTGCTCGAGTGCTCTTCCCCCGGACGCGCATGAACGGCGGGCCAATTCGCATCCTACCGGGCCCTTCGTCCGAGTGGTCGGCGCTTCACGGCCAAGTGACCGGCCTGCTGTCCTACGGCAGCATGTCTTTCGAGGATTTCTCCCACCTGATATGCCGGTTCCTCGGCCTGATGGTCGGGGAGACCGAGAAACGCCCCGGCGAAGTGTGCCTCGGCAACCGGTCGGCCAGCCATATCGCGAGGCTCGCGAGGGGATACATCGAGGATCACTACTCCAAAACGATCCGGATGGAAGACGTTTGCCGCCACACTGGCGCCTCGCTGCGCACGCTCCAGCGTTCGTTTCGGGAGTACTTCCAAGTCAGTCCCTCCGATTACATCAAGGCGCGCCGCCTCAACGCGGCGCAGCAGGACCTCCTCGCGGGCGCCCCATCACGCGCCCGCGTCGCCCGCATCGCCCTCAACAACGGCTTCGTCCACCTCGGCCGCTTCTCGATTGATTACCGGGAACACTTCTGCGAATCGCCGCGGGAGACGCTTGCCCGGGTCTGAATCTCGCGGCCACTCCTGCGAGAAGGGCCGGCCGCTGATCAGGATGTGGCTGTTCGCCGGCGAATCGGGCTCAGCGACCGAGGCATGGATCTCTCTGGAACAACGGTCGCGCTTCAGGAATTCGGTAACGTCGGCAGCCACGCCGCCCGACTGATCGCCGAACGGGGTGGCAAGGTCGTCGCCGTCGCGGACCACATGGGAGCCGTATCGAACGATGCCGGCCTCGACGTGCCGGCCCTGGTGGCCTGGGCGGCCGAGCATCGAACGGTGCATGGCTTCGCGGGCGGCGACGCATTCGACGGGGCCGAGATCATGGCCTGGCCCGCCGATGTCCTGATCCCGGCCACGCTCGAGGACGCGATCAAGGAGAAGAACGCGCCCCAGGTCAAGGCGAAGGTCATCGTCGAAGCCGCGAACGCACCGACGACCCAGGACGCGAATGCGATCTTGAAGGACGCGGGCGTGATGATCGTCCCGGACATCCTCGCGAACGCAGGCGGGGTGACGGTCAGCTACTTCGAGTGGGCGCAGAACATCCAGCAGTTCCGCTGGGAGCTCGAGCGCGTGAACAGCGAACTCGAGAAAAGCATGCGTCGTGCCTACGCGAGCGTTCGCGACGTTGCCAAGGAGAAGAATGTCGATCTGCGAACGGCGGCGTTCGTCCTCGCGATCCAGCGTGTCGGTCGAGCGGGCCTGTCTCGGCGAGCCATCCCGTGGGCAAAGCGGTCGGTCCACAGCGGCTTCGCTTCTGGGTTGGGCAGCAGCCTGCGCCGGGAAGCTTGCCACGTGCAGCCGCGCAAGGACGGGCAGCTGAATCGAGGCGGTCAACACGTGTTGGGTCCCCCCGGAAGGTGCAGGCGCTCGCATTGTACGGGCTCTTCAGAATTCGGCTTGGGCCTTTCAACGTGTCGGAAAGGCCACGTCTCTCTCTTGGCGGGTTGCGAGCAACCCCCGTCCTCCCAGCGAGATTGAGCGAGGCATCGGACGGCGACGGCAAGCACGATGGCCGCGGAGTCAGACGTGCCCATTCCCCAGATGGTGCGGGCCAGTGTCTACCACCAGCTCACCGTCGCCGTGATGGGAGACATCGGCTGGGCGGACTGGAGCGAGAACGAGGGCACGGCGCCCGCGCGGCTGCTCCAGACCGGCGTGGCCTTCGACGCCAGCCCGTTCCGCGACCGCCGCCACAACCTGCCGGACATGGCCTCGGACCGGCAGTGGCGGTGTCAGTCGAGTTCTGAGCTAGTCGAGCAGGCCGAACGCGACGTTCGCGCCCTCCGTCACGTCGAGGCCTATTCCCTTGGCATGCTGGCGCAGCTTGGCCGAGAGCGTGCCGGTCACCACCAGCTCGATGCCCTTCGGCGTGCCCCCGGGTGGGTTCGCGCTCAGTGTTCGCAGGGCGCGCGACGCGCCGCGGGTCCAGCGCCCCTCGTCCAAGGGCACCAGCGCCACCACATGGCCGTTCTGCGCCCGTGCCACCACCAGGTTGCGGAACGGCACGATCTCGAGGATCGGCGAGCGCTCGCGGTGATAGCCCGCCAGCATCTCGGCCAGCTGCTGGAAGTAGAGGGCCTGCACCTCGCTGTCGGCGCCGAGCGCCAAGGTCAGGACGTGCTCCCGCCCCTTCACTCCCTTCAGCGTGGCGAGCGCGTACACGAGCACCGTCTCGTGGCGGGGGGAGTAGAGGGGATGGTCCAGGAAGCGGGTCGCCAGCCCCGCCTCGATCCCCATCGTCTCCAGCAGTTCCGCATTGTCGTGGCGCAGCGCAGTCGGTGCCTTCTCGACCAGCAGGTCGTTCAGCGCGTCGACCCAGTCGAGCGACTTGGCCACCATGATGCCCGGGCCGCTGATCGGCATGGTGAGGACGCTGGGCGCCAGGTTCCCGATCGCGGCCGCCCAGCCGATCCGGTTGAGCTCGGTCTGCACCACCGGATTGCTCGTGTAGACGTCGATGCCGAGCTTGGCGGCGTACTGCCGCTTGAACTTCGAGAGCGTGAGCAGCGCCTCGACCTCGTTGTCCTCGTACTCGCTCTCCGCGCCCTTGATCGTCTCCCCGACGGCCTCGAAGATGCGTCCCACGCCCTTCGGAACCCCGGTCACGGTTGCGACGGGCTCGGTCGCGAGACCCTTCAGGGCCTCGAAGGGGCTCTTCAGCACCTCGACCGTGGCATTGGCGAAGGCCTCGGTCTTGCTCACCTCCTTCATGGCCTCGAGGGCGTGGATCTCTCGCACCAGCCGTCGGAGCATGGCGTCGCCTTCCCCCTCGAACCGGCCGTACGCGGACTTGACGACGTAGCTGTGCTGGTAGCCCTCGGTACGGACGGAGCCCTCGACCTTGTGCAGCGTGCTCTCTCGGAGCGCGGCCGGCAGAAAGCCCGGATCCCGCGTCGTGCGCCAGGGCTCGAACATCTGAGCCTGGGCAGTGCCGGCCAGAAGAGCGCTCGCCATGGCAAGGACCTGCAGGAGTGTGCCGATGGTCATGAATGTCTCCTTGCGCCGCTGCGGCTGCGTCGAACACAGGACGGATAGCAGACGACCGCGTCGGCGCCTCGCTACAAGAGCCAGCCCCAGGGCTCCTGGTCGTAGAGCAGCACGAGCGCCGCGGTCGCCAGGTAGGCCGCGCTCCAGCGGCGCCCGGGTGGGGCCTGGGCCAGGCCCATGCTGAGCAGCAGCCAGGCGAAGCCCGCGACCGGCGCGAACGCATAGGTGACGATGCAGAAGGCCAGCAGCAGGGCGTCGCGAAAGCGGGCGGTCATGCTAGGCGGAGCGAGGAACATCAAGGCCAGGGCGCCCTCGGTGATCAGCGTCCAGAGCGTGGCACTCCAGGTCCAGGCTCGGAACGCGGGCGTGAGGGCGAGGGCCTCGGGAGCGTCGCGCGCGCCGAGCAGGAACATGCGATTGGCTTCGAGTGCCTCGGCGGAGAGGCCGCCGAGCCGCAGGGTTGCCAGCTCGAAACGCGGATCGGTGAGCCAGGTGAAGCGCTGGAAGTCGCCACTGACGAAGTCCGGGGAGAGAACCACCTTCCACAGAAAGGCGAAGGCGAAGACCAGACCGACCAGTACCCGACCGCTCCAAGCGAGCTCCATGCCGGGCTCGGGTGCGCGGAGCGCGAGCCCGACGGCCAGGCACCACCAGGCCAACAGGTAGGCGTGGTTGTCGGGAAGCGGCCAGTCGAGGGCGACGCGCAGCGCGGCGAGAGACGCGAGCGCGAACCAGAGAGCGGAACGGCGCAATGCCCCCGGCAGCAGGAGGCCAGCGCCGGCCAGCAGGAGGAAGCCGAACCGCAGCGGCTCGTTCCCGACCGGATGCCAGAGCAGGGCCGCCAGGCTGAGGCCGCACGCGAGGCGAAGCCGGTCTTCGCTCACGGCGCCTCCACCTGTACCTCGCGTTCGATCGCTTCGTCGTAACGAAGCGAGCCTGGCTCCCGGCGCGTTTGCCAGAGCTGGATGCGGACGGACTGGAGCCCCGGAATTCGCCCCTCTTCCGCGGCCGCGACCTCCCTCGCCAACGCCAGAAGGCGAGTTCGGGTGGGCAGCGCCCGCACGGCCTCCGCGCGGTGCTCGAGCTCCGACGGCAGGTCGAGCTCATGCAGCAGCCCGGGCGACTCGGCGAAGATCGCCAGGTGGCGCTCGCCGCGCGAGTCGAGGGTCGCGAACATGCCGAAGCCCCCGCCCAGCCAAGGCGAGAGGTCGGCCGTGTGGGCCAGGACGATCTGGCTGCAGGCTACCGCAACCAGGAGCCCGGGCGCGATCCAGCGTGTGCTCACGCTCCGGCTGCGGCCTTCGGTGCTGGCGGTGGAGTGACGACGTAGACGTCGCCGACCTTCCGGTAGAAGACGCGGTCGAACTGCCAGTAGCTCTTGCCGTCCACCTTCATCTCGCGGGCTTCCTCGGGAAGCTTGCGCACCTCCGCCCCGATCGGCGGATCGACGACAACGTAGACGTTCTTTCCTTCGCGCTGGACCTGCGCGTAGAACGCGCCCTCGGCTAGCCAGTATTCCTTGCCCTCGACCACCATCTCCATCGGGTTCTCGAGCGTCGTCCGCTCGGCCCCGCTCGGCGCGGAGACCGGGACGTACTTCACCTCCTGCTGCACGTAGACGCGGTCGTAGTAGCGGCCGCCGCAGTAGTAGTACGAATTTGTGCTCACCACGACGACCTCGTGGCTGCAGCCCAGCGAGATGAAGACGGTCGGCCCGTAGTAGTGGCCGTGCCAGCTGTCGTGGTGCCAGTCCCAGTACTCGTCGTAGTAGTTCTCGGCCCACTCCTGGCGCTCGCCGCGGACGTTCTCGGCGTAGTCCCTTCTCTCATCCTGGGTCTTGTCGACGAAGTCCTGGCGATCGCTCTGGAGATCCTTGGCCGCATCGCTGCGGTCCTTCTGCAGATCCTTCGCGGCGTCCTGGCGATCCTTCTGGCGGTCGCCGGTTCGATCCGGGGTCTCGCCAGGGCGACGGTCTCCCGGGCCGGGGCGCTCGCCCGGCTGACGATCCCCAGGGCGCCTATCCCCCGGACGATCGACGGGCTGGGTGCTCGGCCGGCGACTGGCGAGGTCGCCCCGGTCCCCCTTGCCGGGTCGCGCGCCCCCCGGACGATCGACGGGCTGGGTGCTCGGCCGGCGACTGGCGAGGTCGCCCCGGTCCCCCGTGCCGGGTCGCGTGCCCCCCGGACGCTGCGTGCCGGGACGATCCGCCGGACGGGTGCCACCGGGCCTGCCGCTCGGGTCGGGCCGGCCTCCGCTGCCGGGGCGCTTGTAGTCACCGCCGCGGGAGGGGTAGCTGCTCCGGTCGTAGCTTCCGCGGTTCGATCCGCTGCGGCTTCCGCGGTCGTAGGAGCCGCGACTACCACCGCCGCCCGAGCCACGGTCGTAGGAGCCGCGACTGCCGCCGCCTCTCGATCCACTGCCGGAGGAGCCGCGGCTTCCTCCGCTGCGCGAGCCGGTCGAGGAGCGGCTGCTGCTCCCGCCGCGGTTGTAGGAGCCGCTGTTGCGGACCGAGCCCTGGCTGCCGCCGCCCCGGGAGGCGCTACTTCCGCGGCTGCCGCCACCGCCACCCCGGGAGGCGCCACCTCCGCGGCTGCCGCCACCGCCACCTCCTCCCCTTCCCCGCGCGTCCGCGGCGTCGGCGGCGAACAGCAGGCCCGCCGCTCCAAGGGCCATCAAGACGAGCAAAGGTCGGCTCCAGCGCATCACCGTACTCCCCCGGAGACCACCGGCCTCGCGAGCACCGGGATCCGCTCCGCGGCCTCGGGCGGCGCGAAGACGAAGGTCTCGTCCGAGAGCTTCGCCGCGAGGTCCCAGCGATCGAAGACCGCAGCGAACTGCGGCTCCCCCGGATCGTCGTGATAGGTGATCACGAACTTTCGGATACGGCGCTCGTCGCCCCGCTCGACCCACAGCTGCCAGTCCACGCTTTCGCCGCGAAACACGAGGTGGTCGCACGTCCATTCACCGACCCGGCTCACCCCGACTACCGCGCCAGCCAAGGCCACGCCGCTCAGGTGGGAGATGTCTTCGTAGAAGAGGTCGGCCAGCCGCAGCGTCATGCCGATCTCGAGCTCCAGGTAGTCGAAGGCCGCGTCGAGCGTGTCGGGAACGGGAAACTGGCCGTAGACGTTCTCGCCCTCGTCATAGGCGGTGAGCGTCGAGCCGTCGTAACGGATGTCCCGCGTGCGGCCATCGTCGCGAGCGGTCGTGAACCGAGCGCGGTCGGGCCGGCGGATGCTCACACGGTCCCGGCTTCCGAACTGCAGCTTGTGGCCTTCCTCCTGGACCACGTCGTAGAGGGTGCGGAACTCCACGTCGATTGCCTGCGCGGCCATGATGGGCTCGATGGCCTCGCGCAGGATGGCGACGGCCGCGGGGTCGATGGCGGGCAGCTCGGCCGCCTCGTCCTCGCTGAGTGCGAGCCCAGGCCAGCACACCACGAGCATCAGCACCAGAACCGATCTCATCCTTTTCTCCTCTACGGTGCGAGCGGCACCTTCTCGGCCAGGCCGAACTGGACGGTCGCTTGGAACTTGTTCTCGAGCTGGTAGTAGCGCAGCACCTTCCCCTCCGGCAGTGCGCGCCGGAAGCGCCTTACATGGGAACTGCGCAGGCCAGTGCGGTCTTTCTCGATGTCGAGGTACTCGGTCAGCAGGGTCTTGGCCGTCTCGTCGTCGAGTGAGCGCCAGGTCTCCGCGTAGACTTGGATCAGTTCGGCCATGCGCCGGTCGAGCTTGCCGAGGCCCTCCTGGAAGTCGTCATAGGGGGGCCAGAAGGCGCTGGCCTCCGCCTCGCTGAGCTGCATTGCGGTGGCGATGATGGCCTTCTTCTCCGCATCGACGGCCGCATTGGCGACGACCTGTTGAGTGGTTTGTGCCGCGAGCGGCGCACCTGAAACCCAAGCGAGCACGATGCTGCAACCGATCAGGCCGACGACGCGCAATGTTCCCCCTCAATGAGTGGATCGTATCGTAGCGCGGTTCGCCGCGCGGCCTACGTACCCGAACCAATGCCTGCGATCGACGCAATTCGGATAGTCTCTTCGCCTTGATTTCGTACCCTGTTCGCCACCACGTTCTGCGCCTCCACGATTTCGTTCGCTCGAGGAGACCTGCTCGATGAATCGTGCCTCGCGAGGCCGCCAACAGGCGATGGCTTCCGAAAAGCAGAAGGCCGCGAGCACCCAGGCCCCCTATGCTCGTGCCTTCGGGGTCTGCATGGATGCCCGGGGCTACAGCGTCAAGTGAGGAACTCCAGCATGCGATTCGCTCCCCTCGTCATGGCGGCGGCCCTGGTTGCGCTCGGCTGCGCGACTGGTCCTACCAGGCAGGCCCGGAGGACAGAAACGGCCGGCTTTCTCGGCAGCTACAGCCAGCTGCAGAAGGGCGGCAAGGACGATGCCCTGCTCGTCTACCGGAATCCGGAAGCCGACTTCACGCGCTATGACAAGGTGCTCGTCGAGCCAGTCGCGGCCTGGGGCTCGGCCTCCACCGACGTCGACATGGACCGCCTGCAGGTGCTGATCGACTACCTCGACGCCGCGCTGCGCCACTCGCTCGCCCAGGACTACGAGATCGTTGAACGTACGGGGCCGGGCGTGCTGCGCCTTCGGGTCGCAATCACCGAAGCGGACGGGTCCAACGTTCCACTCGACATCGTCTCCGCCGTGATCCCGCAGATCCGCCTGCTCACGGCGGTGGTGGGGCTCGGAACGACGACCCAACTCTTCGTCGGCTCGGCGGGCATCGAGGCCGAGATCCTGGACGGCATGACTGACGAACGCCTCCTCGCCGCCGTCGACCGTCGCGGTGGCGGCCGCACTTTCGAGGGTTCCACCGCCAGCTGGGACGACGTCCAGAAGGCCTTCGATTTCTGGGCCGAGCGGGTCCGCACCCGTCTAGCGGAGGAACGCGCTCGCTAGGTCCGCTTCGCTCCTCCCGGGGGCGCGAAGTGACGGCCGGTCAGAGTTCCCCACGGCTCACTGTGGACTAGCGGAGCGTGACCTCTACCCTTCGGTTGTTCTTCCGGCCCGCCGAGGCTGCGTTGTCGGCAGCCGGGAAGTTCTCCGAGAAACCCTGGATGACGAGTCGCGAACTCGGGATGCCCAGGTTGTCCAGGTGGGCGGCGACCGCGCGAGCTCGCGTCTCCGACAAGCCCTGGTTGAGGGTCTCGCCTCCGGTCGAATCCGCGAAACCCTGCACGAGGACCTTGGTGCTGGGCGGCGCGCCCGCCACCTGTTTGACGAACCAGCCAAGTTCCTTGTACCCGGTCTCCCCGATCACAGCGCTGCCGGTCTCGAAGTAGACGACGGCCGCATAGCGCGCGGCTTCGTCGTAGGCGGCCTGGTCGGCGGCGCGTCGCGCCTCCTGCTCGGCCCGCTGCGCCTCCTGCTCGACGCGGGCCTCTTCTTCGAGGTGCTGGGTCTCCTGCTCGAAGGTCTTGTCGTATGCGGAGACGCAGCCGAGGGCGCAGACGAGCAGGGCCAACGAAACAGTCATGGACACCCGGGAAAAGCGGATCACGGCGTTCCCTTTCCGTAGGCGTCCTGCACCTCGTCGGGCGACAACAAGCCGTCGGCGTCGGAGTCGACGATCTGGAAGTCGATGATACGGTCGCGGACGAACTCGTGGAGCGAGATCTTGCCGTCCGAGTTCGTGTCGACGTCGGTCCAGGCTTCCTGGAAGACCACCACGCGGTTGATTTCGGTGATCGTCATGTACCCGTCCTTGTCGCGATCGCCGTGGTAGTAGATTTCGGTAATCCGGTGGTGGAACTCCTCCATGTCCACGAAACCGTCGCGGTTCGTGTCGGCTTCCGCGTGGGCCTTTCCGGGATCATGGGGGACGGCGACGTTGCGTCGGAGTCGCGGCAGGTTCCCACAGGCCATCACGAAGCACGCGATCAACAAGAGCGAAATCGTTCGGCGCATTCGGGCCTCCTAGCCCTGATCCGAGATTCTTGAGGGTGGTCGTCGATTCAAATTGAAAGTGGCCCCGTCGGTGTGCTTGATGGAGTTACCACACTTCACCGAGCCCCCGAGGAGCCACAATCATGAGGCTAAGTAGAAGCCGAATTCGG
>JAAETT010000319.1 GCA_024228115.1 bacterium | reverse complement strand
GGTCGAGCCGGGAGGGCGTTCGCCCTGGGTCAAGGACCTTTCGACCCGGAAGATCTGAATCGGAATCCGGAACGGCGGGCTGCGTCGCCCCCCGGCCAAATGATCAGATTTCTACGCTTCTGAGTGAGCGTCTACAGACTGACGAATGGGGGCCGCGGGATCGGGAACGGAGATGATCGTCTGCGGGGGGCGCTCGAGATTCGCGAAGCGGTTTGTGCTGTTCCCGATCTTCGAGTTCCGCCACGAGCTTCGGAAGGATCAGGTCCGGTAGCGCAGGGTGGCTCCTCGAAGCGCCGCCTTGTTTTCGGTCACAGAGATACCGCTACGAAAGCCCTGTGAGCGATGCGCCTGGGGCTCGGGCGAACCCGGGGTCAGCGCGCGACGTTGATGACCTTCAGCTGGGTGAATTCCGCGACGCCTTCCCGGCCGAGTTCGGTTCCGAAGCCGGATTGCTTTGCGCCACCAAACGGGATGGCCGGATCGAGGTCCGCATGTTTGTTGACCCAGACCGTGCCTGCCTCCATACGTGTGGCGAGGCGGATGGCTTCGGCGACGTCGGTTCCCCACACGCTTCCCCCGAGGCCCTCCGGGCAGTGGTTGATCCGGTCGATGGCCTGGTCCGCGTCCGAGAATTTCAGGACGGGGAGGGCAGGGCCGAACTGCTCTTCGTCCACGAGGCGGACGCCTTCTTCGAGGTCGCGAATGATCGTGGGTTCGATGAAGTAGCCGGGGCGATCGGGAGACCCGCCTCCAGCAATGACCGTACCGGCGGCACTGGCTTCGGCGATCAACTCCTTGACCCGTTCGTATTGCTTCGCATTCTGGAGCGGGCCGAACTCGGTCGTGTCGTCCATTCCGTCCCCGATCTTGCGGGTCTTCGCGATCGAGGCCAGCTCGTCGCATACCGCGTCGTAGACATCTTCGTGGACGTAGAGCCGCTTCATGGCAATGCAGATCTGGCCGCAGTTCGCGAACGCACTCTGGAAGAGCTTGGGCGCGATTTCCTTCGGATCCACGTCACCCAGGACGACGCCCGCGTCGTTGCCTCCCATCTCCAACGTGATCCGCTTCAGGGTGTCAGCTGCGCCGGCCATGACGCGCGCCCCGGTGGCCGTGCTGCCCGTGAAGGAAACCTTCCGGATCCCGGGATGCGTCGACATCCTGGGGCCGAGGTCGTTGGCGTCGGTGATCACGTTGACGACGCCCGGAGGAAGGGCGTCCGCGATCAGCTCGCCGAAGCGCAGCGTTGCGAGCGGGGTCGTCGGGGCGGGCTTCACCACAAGGGTGTTTCCGGCGATCAGCGCGGGCCCGAGCTTGAAGCCCAGGAGGACCAGTGGGAAGTTCCACGGCACGATCGCAGCCACCACGCCGAGCGGCACCCGGTGGGCTTCCACTCGCCGCACCTCAGTATCCTCGAGCACCTCGACGCCGAGATCCGCCGCTGCGAAGTGGCGCGTGAACATGGAAAGACCGAACGCCTCGGCCACGGCCTCCTTCAAGGGCTTCCCCTGTTCGAGGGTGAGGATCCGCCCCAGCTCCTGGGCGTTGGCCGCGACGATGTCGGCAACGCGCTCGAGTGCGGCTCTCCGCTCCCCGATCGGGGTGGCCGCCCAGCCCGGCTGAGCAGCCGACGCCGCATCGACAGCGGCGTTCAACTGCCCCTCGGAGGCGCGGGAGCACGTGCCGGCGAGTTCTTCGGTGGCAGGATTGACGACGTCCAGGGTCGCGTTACCAGCGACGAGTTTGCCGTCGATCAGAAGATGGTAGTCGGTCATCGGCGTGAGTCCTTCTCTCGAGGCGTGGGAGGGAGCCTGCTCCGGTCATCGGAAGCCGTGGATTCGGACGGAGGTCTAGCTCGTCAGCGTGCTTTCAGCCGGAACAGATAGGCCTCGGTGACGTTCTCGTTGCGAGGGCGAAGCCCATACTTCTGCTTATAGGCATCGCTGAAGCGGTCGAACTCTTCCTGGGCTTCTACCCGGGACGCGACGAGTTCGTAGATCGACTCGTTCGCCCGGAGGCGGACATTGGGATCCGCCTCCATGTTCTCCACCCACGTGCTGCGATTGGTGCCGGCGTGGACATAGAGGGACTCGGCCAGGCCGACTACCCAGATGTTGACCGAGTAGGGGTCGGCGGGGAGCGTCTCCAACTGCACCGTGTCGATTTCGTCCGTGACGGACCAATCATCTGGAATGGTGGCCGTCGGGCCTTCGATGGCACCGCCGGGCAGGAGAACGAGGGGGCCGCTGCAGCCTGCGACTGACGCGATCAGCAGGAAGGGGAGTGCGAAGACGACTTTCCGAAGCATGAACACCTCCGATTGTGCGGGCTGATTCGAACCCGCATGGCTTCCCGGGACTTGACACCTGCAGGGCTCGGATTCAAACTACAAAACCAAATTCGAATTCTTGAAAAACCAATTCAAAATCAGATAGTTGTAGATTGCTCTCGTTGGTAGTAGGCGATGGACGAACCAGACAGGATGGGGAGACCATAGGGAGTCCTGCGAGCTCCGCTGGTTGGCAAGGGGGCCGGCGGCGTCTTCTCGGGTTCGATCGGATCGTCAGGCTGTGAGCACCCGCCTTCCGTCTGGCGAAGTGCTCGCCTACGCGCTGCCGGCTGCGACCGTCGCGATTGTCGTCATCAGCGTGGGCATGTACTTGCCCAACTTCTACACGGACGAACTGGGTGTGTCGGCCGGTCTGCTGAGCTGGGTGTTCCTGGCCGGGCGCCTGTCGGATGCGGTCACGGACCCGCTGATGGGTTTCATCTCCGACCGGACGGCAACGCGATGGGGCCGCAGGCGTCCCTACATGTTGCTGGCTGCGCTCCCCATCTGGCTCATCTTCTATCTGGTCTGGTCGCCGGCAAGTTCACTCTCGCCGACCGGCGTATTCGTGCATCTCCTCGTCTGCTACCTGCTGCTCTACGCGTTCCTGACCGTGTTCTCGATTCCGTATATCTCCCTTGGCATGGAGCTGACCCCGAACTACGACGATCGCACTCGTCTTTTTGGTGTACGTCAGGTGTTCACCGTCGTCGGGACCGCCGCCGGTATGCTGGCGCCCTTCGCCTTCGCCGAGCTGATCGGAACGAAGGAGGACGGCTACCCCGTCATGGCGCTTGCTCTCGGAGGGTTCGGCGCAGTGTTGATCCTGTTCGCTTCGAGCCGGATCGCGGAGCGGCCAGCGGTCGTCGTGAGAAATCCGCTTCCCTTCGTGCAGGGTCTGCGTGTGACTGCAGCGAATCGCCCCTTCCGCATCCTGCTGCTCGTCTACCTGGCGAGCCACGTGGGGGGGAGCTTCATCGCGCCGCTCGGCCTCTTCATCGCCAAGTACGTGATCAAGTTGGAATGGGCCATGCAACCGGTGATGCTTGCGTACCTGGTGGGCTCGCTGCTGTCGGTTCCCCTATGGCTGCGGCTCTCGAGGATCCACGGGAAGAACCGGACGTGGACGGCCGGCATGCTCGTCGGGGTCGCCGCCTATGCGATTTCCTACAGCTACCACGAAGGCACCTGGGTCCTGTGGGTGATCCTCGGAGCTGTCGTCGGTGCGGTCCACGGCTGCACGCTGACCCTGGGGCCCGCCATCGCTGCGGACGCGATCGATGAGGACGAGCTCGAAACCGGTCAGCGTCGTGAGGGCGTGTTCATGGGCATCTGGTCGTTCGTCGACAAGGCTGCAATCGGCGTCGCCGTCTTCATCGGGATGCAGGGGCTGGAGTTCATCGGCTATGTCCCCAACCAGGATCAGACCGAAAGCGTGATCGAAGGGATGAAATTTCTCTACTGTATCCTGCCGGCGATCCTGAATCTGTTGGCCGTGATCATCTTCCAGCGATTTCCCATTACCCGGGAGCGACACGAGGACATCCGGGCGCAGCTGGAGCTCCGCTCTTGACGTCTTCGAAGGTGAATCGCCCATGAAACGCAACCGTTGGATCTCCGATCTGCATTGGGTTCGTGAAGGGCGGCAGTCGCGAAGTCAGAAGACCCAGGAATCCCTGCTGGATGCGGCAGAGGAGTTGTTCTCCCAGAAGGGAGCCGACGGAACCTCCCTTGCTGATGTGGCCGCGCGCGCGGGTTGTTCGGTCGGAGCTCTCTACCATCATTTCCGCGACAAGAAGGCCCTACTCTATGCGGTCTTCGATCGGTTCGGTGAGCAGTTCAGAGCGACGACCCGTGAGGCCACCGATCCCGCGCGCTGGGAGGGGGCGTCCGTGGCCGATGTGTTGAGGGGGTATGTCGAGTTCGCCCTGGAACAGGGGCGAACGCATCCGGGGTTCCAGCAGGCTGGCCTCGAGGCATCACTTCGTGATGCGACGCTCAGGGAGCATCTCGCCCGCGTCCGCTCCGAACTCGAGCAGGGTCTCACTGAACTCCTGCTCGCGCGCCGGGCGGAGATCGGGCACACGGAGCCGACCCTGGCCATTGACTTCGTCCTGGATCAGCTTGCATCGATGCTGAAGACCCGCCTGGACGGTGGCCTGAGCCGATCTCGCCTCGGCGCTCGCTCCGACGAAGAGTTCGCTGATGAGGCACTTTGCTCGGTGTGTGCCTACTTGAAGAGTCCGCAATGAAATCGGAAAAGAAGAGATGGTTTCTTGAAGTGCGGATTCATGGGTAGCAGCGACGTAGACGGCTTCGGGCCTGGTCTCGGCTCGATTCGTCGGGGCCCGGGCGTACTCGGCAAACGGGGGGCATGGACGTTCGCGGGTCGATGCGGGGCGGAACCCTCATGAACGAATGGCGAGAGACCTGGCTCGGCCGGCTCGACGCGTCGGGGCGCTACCCGAACTGGGTGCTCTTCGCGGTGCTGGCGGGAATGTTCGCCACGACCTTCCCGTTCACCATTCTGGCAGTTTCCCTGAAGCCGATCGCTGAGGAGTTCGGCAGCCGGGAAACCACGCTCGCCTGGGTCGTGACGGCACCGATGCTGCTCTCGGCCGTGTCGTTTCCGCTTCTCGGCAAGCTCGGAGATCTCTACGGACATCGTCGCGTGTTCCTCTGGGGTTTCGCCGGAGCAACCGTGGTTGCCGCCCTCACGGCGCTTGCCTGGGACGCATTCTCCCTGATCGGGCTGCGCACGGTGGCGGCCGTGCTGGGCGGGGCCACGCAGCCCACGTCCATGGCCCTGCTCTTCGCCGTGAATCCCGAGGGCGGTCGGGTCCGTGCCATGGGTTGGTGGTCGATGGTAGGTGCCGGGGCTCCGGCTCTCGGTCTCATCCTGGGCGGTCCTCTGGTGGACTGGCTCGGTTGGCGTTTCGTCTTCCTGCTCCAGGCGGGCATGAGCGCCGCTGCGCTGGCCATCGCCTTCGCGGTTCTGCGCGAGACCCGGCCCCTTCGCGTTCGCTTCGACATCCTGGGTGCGCTCAGCCTGGCTATCGGTGTGGGCGGTCTGATGTTCGCTCTGGGCGGCGTCCGAGAACTCGGGCTGGCCTCTCCCTGGATTCCCGCGGCTGCCCTGGTTGGTGTGATCGGACTCGTGGCGTTCGTCCGCATCGAGGATCGGGTGCAGGATCCGCTCCTCCCTCTGGAACTGCTACGCGATCGAAGCTTCTCTGCCACGCTGGCGACGAATGCCCTCAACTCGGCGGCCTACATGGGCGCGTTCGTCGTCGCACCGCTGCTGCTCTTCCAATCGTTCGACTTCTCGATCACCCAGGCTTCACTGCTGATGGTGCTGCGGACTGCATCGCTCACGCTTGCATCGCCCTTCGGCGGTTCCTTCGGCGAACGCTTCGGGGAGCGGAGTGCGTCGGCGTTCGGCGGTGCCCTCATGACGGGCGCTCTCCTGGTCATCGCGTGGGGAGCCTGGGAGTCCAATCTGCTGCTGTTCGGGATCGGACTCGTAGGGCAGGGCATCGGCCACGGTCTGAGCCAGCCTTCGATCACTTCGGCCATTGCCAGATCCGTGGACGAGTCCGAGCTTGGTGTCGCCTCCGCAGCCAACCGTCTGGCCGGGCAGGGTGGCGCGTCGTTCGGTATCGCGGCCCTCACGATCGTCTACGGCGGTGTGGCCGAGCCCGAGGCGTTCGGTTTGGCATTTGCCGCGGGAGCGGGACTCGCTGCGGCATCAACACTGACCGCCTTGTGGATTGGTGCCTCCACCAGATCGAAGACTTCGTTCCCAGAGGCTTCTCCCGCAGAGTCGCCTCGAGCAAGGAGAGCGTGATGTGCGCGCAGTTCTGGCTCCGGACCGCTTCCAGGTCGGGCCACCAACCGGATGCCCCAGTTTTTCTCGAGGGTTTCCAGCCGTGAGCCGAGAAGTGCCGAAAGACCCGACGGAACATCGGCTGCGAGTGGGCGAAATCGAACTCGCGTTCTTCGAATGGGGCCGTGCCTTCAAGGGGCGCGAGCCGACCCTCTTGATGGTGCACGCGACCGGCTTTCATGCCCGTTGCTGGGATCCAGTCATTCGGCACCTGGGCGACTGCCATGTGATCGCCGTGGATCAGAGAAGCCACGGCCGCAGCGAGAAGACGCCTATCGAGCATTGGGACGTCTTCGGTCGGGATCTTTCCGCGTTCGTCCAGGGCCTCGACCTGCCGGACGTCGTGGGTATTGGCCACTCGATGGGTGGCCACGCCCTCGTCGATGCTGCGGCAACGTTGCCGGATCGGTTCCGGCGATTGGTGATCATCGATCCGGTCATCGCTTCGCCGGACCACTACGGTGAGGGAGGTTGGAGGCTTTCCGACCTGGGCGGGGAGCCGCACCCCACGGCAAAGCGCAAGCGCCACTTTGCCTCGCCCGAGGAGATGATCGAGCGATTCCGGGACCGCGAGCCCTACCGTGTGTTCCATCCCGATGCGCTTCGAGCGTATTGCAACTACGGGTTGCTCCTGGCCGAAGACGGCGAGGGTTTCGAGCTCGCTTGCCCGCCGGAGATCGAGGCGAGCATCTACATGACCAGCCGCACCAACGCCGGCGTGCATGAGAGCATTCGTGCCCTGGAGATTCCGGTCCTGGTGCTGAGGGCCAAGCTGCCGCCCAAGGAGCGGACGATGATGGACTTTTCGTCGTCGCCGACCTGGCCGGCCTTGGTTCACCAGTTCCATCACGGGCGGGAGATCCACTTTGTCGAACGCACCCACTTCCTGCCGATGGAGATCCCCGAGGAGATCGCGAAGCTGATCCTGGCAGGGTCCGGGGAGGGCGAAGAAGGGGAGGCGGCCGGGTCTCCCGATCGGTGACCCAAGCCGAGCGGCCTGGGTCACGCCTCGATCGATGTCAGCAAGATCGCTTTCGCGTTCGCCTTGAGTGCGGTTGGCGCTGGCACTTCCGTCACCCTTGTGGCCTGGCGGCCCCGCTTCATCCGCGCGCTCTCTTCGGGCGCCTGTTCCGGCGACGTCCCGGAGACACACGGTCAGGTTTCTTGCCGGGGGAGCGCTTCGCTCGCGATCGTCCCGTCGGCTGCACTGGCTCGAAATCGATGCGTCGCTGCTCCATGTCTACGTTCGTCACTCTGACTCGGAGCGGTGCAGCGAGTTGATAGACCTTCTTGGTGCGCGCGCCCAAGAGCCGGTGCCTCGAGGCGTCGAATTCGTAGTAGTCGTTCTCGAGGGATGTCACGTGCACCAGGCCCTCGACGAACACATCCTCGAGCTGGACGAATACACCGAAGTTGGTCACTCCGGTGATCACGCCGTCGAACACATCGCCGATCTTGTCGAGCATGAACTCGCACTTCAACCACGCGATGGCCTCCCGGGTAGCGTCGTCGGCACGCTTCTCCGTCATCGAGCAGTGCCGGCCGAGTTGGCCCATCTCCTTGGGCGTGTAGGCGAAGCTCTCCGGTTTCTTGCCCAAGAGTGCGTGCTTGATGGCGCGGTGGACGAGGAGGTCCGGGTAGCGCCGGATGGGTGAGGTGAAGTGGACGTATTTCGGCAGCGCGAGGCCAAAATGCCCGAGGTTGTCCGGCTGATAGGCGGCGCGGGACATGGAGCGCAGCAGCACGGTCTCGACCAGTGAATGGTGGGGCTTGCCCTTGACCCGTTCGAGCACCTGGGCGAAGTGCCGGGGTTGGAGGTCCTTGACCCGTGGGAAGGGCACTCCGAACGTCGCGAGGAAGGTCTGGAGTTCCTTGAAACGCTCCGCCGTGGGCTTGTCATGCACTCGGTACAGCGTGGGGAGCTTGTGACGATCGAGGAAGCGTGCAGCGGATACGTTGGCCGCGATCATGCATTCCTCGATCATCCGGTGGGCATCGTTGCGTTCGTAGGTGCTGATCGCCTCGATGCGGCGATCCTCGCCCAGTTCGACGTAGGCCTCCGGGATCTCGAAATCGATGGCACCCCGTTTGCGCCGTTGGGCGAGGAGTGCTCGGAACACGTCGTCCAGGTCTTCGAGGTGGGGCAGGAGCTGCGCGTGTTTCCGCCGCAAGCCCGCATTGCCGTCGAAGAGCATGGCGGCGACTTCTTCGTAGGTGAGCCTTGCGTGGGAGCGCATGACGCCCTCGAAGAAGCGCGGCCGCGAGACCTTCCCGTCGCGCGCTACGCGCATCTCGCAAACCATGCAGAGGCGATCCACCTTCGGGTTGAGCGAGCAGAGCCCGTTCGATAGCTGCTCAGGCAGCATCGGGAGGACTCGGCGCGTGAAGTAGACCGAAGTCCCACGGCTTTGCGCCTCCTGGTCGAGTGGCGACCCGAACTCCACATAGTGTGCGACATCGGCGATCGCCACGAATAGCCGCCAGCCCGAGGCCGTGGGCTCGCAGTAGACTGCGTCATCGAAGTCCCTCGCATCCGCACCGTCAATCGTGACCAGCGGGAGGTGTCGAAGATCCTCGCGCCCGCGCTTTGCCTGCCCTGGAACTTCTTTCCCCAGGCGCCGGACGGCTCTCTCCACGGTCTTGGGCCATTCCGTGGGAAGGCCGTGAGCATGGATCGCAATTTCGATCTCGATACCGGGCGCGTTGGGCCTGCCGAGCACCCTGACGATCTGCCCGATGGGTTGAGAATGTCGTGTCGGCTGCGCCGTGATCTTCGCCAGCACGATCTGCCCGGGCCTTGCGCTGCCTGCTGCGTCGGCCGGGACGACGATCCGATGCAGCATGCGGGGGTTCTCCGGCACCACGAACCCGACCCCACGCTTCAGGCGGTACTTGCCGACCACCGAGCTGGTGTTTCGTTCGAGCACCTCGACGAGCGATCCTTCCGGCCGCCCGCGGCGATCGTGCCCACGGATGCGAACCGCCACCCGATCCCCGTGCATCAGCTCGCGCATGGCGCGCGGCGAGAGGAAGACATCGTCCGCCCCGTCTTGATCTGGAACGACATATCCGAACCCGTCCCGGTGAGCGCTTACGATGCCGGTGACGAGGGCAATCCGATCGACGAGGCAATACCCTTCTCGACGGTTCTGGATGAGCTGGCCATCACGAACCATGGCCTTCAGGCGGACGCCAAGGGCTTTCCGCTCTCGACGATCGAGCGCGAACGCCTCGGCCAGGTCGTCGAATGGCATGGGAACGCCTCGCTTCTCGAGGAATTGCCGGATGTAGGTTCGGCTGGGCACCGGTTGTGCGTAGTTTCGCGCCTCGGCCCTCGCCTCCGGATCATGAAGTTCCCACGCGCGTTTTCTCGCCATGCTGGGAAACCTAGCCCTGATCCGAGATTCTTGAGGGTGGTCGTCGATTCAAATTGAAAGTGGCCCCGTCGGTGTGCTTGATGGAGTTACCACACTTCACCGAGCCCCCGAGGAGCCACAATCATGAGGCTAAGTAGAAGCCGAATTCGG
>JAAETT010000318.1 GCA_024228115.1 bacterium | reverse complement strand
CCGAATTCGGCTTCTACTTAGCCTCATGATTGTGGCTCCTCGGGGGCTCGGTGAAGTGTGGTAACTCCATCAAGCACACCGACGGGGCCACTTTCAATTTGAATCGACGACCACCCTCAAGAATCTCGGATCAGGGCTAGTTCTTGGGAGGGGCTGATGTGACGGGGCTCGGTCGCAGCGCATGCGTACTCGCGGTCTTGGCGGCGATTCCTACTCTCGCCGCTGCTGCGCCGCTCTTTCTCGGTCTGGGCGACCTCTCCGGTGGGGCCTTCTACAGCCAGGCGAATGCCATTTCCGACGACGGCCAAGTGGTGGTCGGCCGAAGCTCCTCAAGCTCCGGAACCGAAGCATTCAGATGGACCGCGTCGGGCGGAATGGTTGGACTTGGGGATCTTCCGGGTGATGGATTCGGAAGCACCGCGCTTGGTGTGTCAGCGGACGGCCGGGTCGTGGTGGGCGAGGGTGGTGCTAGCGGGGGCGTCACGGAGGCCTTCCGTTGGACAGCCGCCGCAGGGATGGTTGGGATCGGGCACCTTACTCCGGGCGTACCAGTATCGAGCCAAGCGCTTGGGATCTCCCCCGATGGTTCGGTGGTTGTCGGGAGTTCCTTTACGAGGTTTCCGAAGAGAACAGACGCATTCCGGTGGACGGCAGGCGGGGGCATGGTCGGCCTCGGTGGCAGCCGTGGGTTTGGACTCGACGCATCGACGGACGGATCTGTGATTGTTGGTTGGGAGGGCGGACCATCTGAGGCATTTCGTTGGACCTCAAGCACTGGGTTGGTCGGGCTCGGCGACCTTGCAGGGGGTGCCTTCGACAGCAATGCACTCGCTGTTTCGGGCGATGGCAATGTGATCGTGGGACGCAGCGAGTCTGCTGCGGGCATGGAAGCTTTCCGTTGGGTGCAAGGCACAGGCATGGTCGGGTTGGGTGACCTTCCGGGTGGCGGCTTTCGGAGCGAAGCTTTCGGCGTGAGTGACGACGGCAGCGTGGTCGTCGGCTGGAGCGATGTTGGCGATCACGAGAAACCGTAGAAATCTGATCATCTAGCCGTGGTCGCGCGCGAGTGCTGGTTTCTCGTCAGAACGGCGAATCGGTGTCGGTCGGATCGGTGTCGAGTTCGCGATCGAGAGCCGCGAGGTAGTGT
>JAAETT010000317.1 GCA_024228115.1 bacterium | reverse complement strand
AGCGTTTCCCGAAAGGCCGGCCTCAGCCGGCTCCTCTGCCCGAAGCCGTCTACATCAACCCGCCGCTAACCCATGCGGCACCCCAAGGAGATGCTCACTAATTCCACGACCGCGGTGTCTCAAAGTCGTTGGCAGGTTCCGCTCGTTGGGGCCGTCAAAAGCGCGGTCCCAAGGCGCGCCGGTTGCGGGCGCCCCACCCAGCCAGCACGACGAGCAGCAGCAGGGTGTTCAACGGAGCCTCGGGGATGCGCAACAAATCGACCTGGCCGACGATCGTGAAGGCCTGGCTTTCCACGAGGTCAAAGCCCTCGATCAGGAAACTCACGTTCGCGAATTGAGAGACATCCGGGGGAGGAAAACCGGTCGGCGAGCTGATGTCCGACAGCGCCTGGCCACTGGGATCGCTGAGTACGAGTTGCAGTTGTGTCCACTGGAGCCACGGCGGGAGGTTCATGCCGGTTGCAAGGGGTGGCGTGGCAAGAAAAGAAAAGCCGTCACCGCCGGCATCGAAGATTCCACCCCCGCCAGCAGCAAGATCGTTGGCCACTTGGATCTCAAGAGTGGTGAAGTACGGACCGCCCGGGAAAAGGACATCGAACCCCCAATTCCAACCACTACCCGCATATCTTCCCAGGTTGGGATTCCCAGGTTCGAGGTCGAGCGCCGCGAGATCCCAATGAGAATGGCCGAACAGCTCCATGCCTGGGCTGAAGAACAGGGAATCGAGCTTCGTCACGGTAGCTGGTGCGCCGGCGTTGACTGAAAGGATCGACCCCTCGAGAAAGAACTCGGCAAACGCTTCGGCTCGGTCGCTGGGTAGCGAAAGCGTGAAGAACACGACCCAAAGGACGAACAGGTGAACTCGCATGGCGAACCTCCTCGCGCATTCTCGCCTGCCGATTGGACATGACACGACAATCGACGTGGAAAAGGATACCACCAAGGAGCCTACGGCTGAAGACCCCAAAGGGAGTTGTCGTGCGCCACTCCAGGTTGGAACGTCGGGGCATTTTGTCTGGGAGTCGTCCGCGCAGGATTCGGAGTCTGCATTCACTTCGGGGTCAAGCACCTGGCCAACCCGCACCGCATCGTGCTGGGCCATCAATCTCGAAATACCAATGGAATCGGAAGCTTGGGAGTCACGAGTCGTTGCACCGGTTTGGCCGACAACGCCCCGCCCGGGGTCTCGTGCGAGGATACGCTGCAGTAGGGGTTCCGGCGGCGCCCGAATTCGATTGGGGCGCTACCCTGCGCGGCCATGCAATCCGATCTGCGGCCCTACGAGCGACGTGTCTATTCCCAATGTGGTGAGGACGGCGTCCTCGAACACATCTTCGAATCCATCGGGTGGGGCCAACGCCACTTCGTGGAGTTCGGCGCCAAGGACGGCCAGGCAATCTCCAACACCGCGAACCTGCGCGTGAACCACGGTTGGACGGGCCTGCTGATGGATGCCGGTGCTTCCGACGGCGACCCGCTCGTGAAGCGGGCGTTCATCACGGCCGAGAACATCAACGATCTCTTTGCCGAACACGAAGTGCCCGAACGCTTCGACCTGCTGTCGATCGATATCGATGGCAACGACTACTGGGTCTGGAAGGCGCTCGATCGCTTCACGCCGCGGGTGGTCGTGGTCGAGTACAACATCTTCTTCCACCCCGGCGATGCCCGCACCATGCCCTATGACGCCGATCACGTCTGGCAAGAGGAAAGCAGCTACCACGGCGCGAGCCTGGCTGCGCTGCGCAAGCTGGGCGACGAGAAAGGCTACGCGCTCGTGCACACCGACAGTTGGGCACCCAACGCCTTCTTCGTGCTCCGCTCTGACCTCCCCGAAGACTACATCGAGCGCCCCACCCATGAACTCACGGATTGGCGCTACTTCCGTGAGCCGCCCGGCACCGAGGGCATGACCTGGACCCAGGTCTAGACCCAACCGCGCGACCCCCTATCGCGCCTGCCAGACTTCGGCGGCGGTCGGATCGGCCTCTGCTTCGGCGAAGACTTCTGGGGGGAGGAGGCTCGCGGCGATGGCCGTGGCCTGGGCGGCCGGGTTGCGATGGCCGGCGGCAAAGAGTGCGCCGGCGGTCTGGAGGGCGTGGCCTCCGTCTCCGGCGCGGCGGGCGGTATCGGTGAAACCCGGGAAGGGTGTGGCGTGCGTCAAGCTGGCTTCGCGCAGTCGCTTGGCGATCTGCACCCAGGCCGGGCCAACGATCGGGTCGAGTTTTCCGCGCTTTCCTCCGGCGTGATTTCGGGCGGCCAGGAATTCGAGATGGGGGTGGTCGTCGGTGTTCAGCGGCGCATCCCATTCTTCAGCACCAAGCCGACCGATATAGAGAGACCAGAATGCATCTGGATGGGTGACCCAACGGTCGTTCTCGCCGGCTCGGGCCAAGGCAGTGACGCGCGCCTCCACAGTGGCCGCGTTGGGGGGAGCACCCTTCCAGCCGACGAGCGCCACGATCGGAAAGCTCCCAAAGAAATCGCCTCGGAACACCAATGCATCCGGAAACACGGATTGGAAGGTCGCGGCGATGATCGACAGCTCGGCTTCCGAGAGCTGGTAGAGAGGGAGCCATTGGCAGAACAACCCCCTGTCGGTCAGATGCTCACGGGCGGATCGGAAATGCTCCTCTGAGTAGAGGGAGCCTGTCCCAGCCCGCCACGGTACGAAGAGGTCGGCGACCACCACATCGAAGCGTTGGCTCGTGCTGCGGAGAAAGCTGCGCGCGTCGTCGAGGACCACCCGGGTGATGGGTGCCCGGTACACGCCGCGATTCACATCGCTGAAGAAGCTGGCTGCCCTGACGACGGCTGGGGTCAGTTCGACGAGGGTGAGCGCTTCGACCGGATGCGCGAGCGCCGCGCCGGCGCTGCCGCCGGTCGCCGAGCCGAGGAAGAGGGCACGGCTCGGTGAAGGATGGAGAAGCAGCGGGATGTGCCCCTGGCGTTCCTGATGCACACGATCCGCGCTTCCGCCCAACGCATAGTGGTTGTCGGTTTGGATGAACCGCCCCCCGCTGCGCTCGACCACGGCCACGAGGCCAGCGGGAGTCTCTTCGCCGAAGAGCAGATGGTCGTCGGCAAGGAGGCGCAGAGCCGGAAGACTGAGCGGGTTGCCTCGCGACAGGACCAGCATCCAGGCCAGGCCCAGGGCGACATCCCGAAGGAGACGCGATTCGCCTGGGGCGGTGGGGATCGCGATTGCGGCGATTCCGTACAGGACGGCCACGGCTGTGAATGCCAGCCACAGGCCGAGCCCTGGCAACAGGATGTAGGGGGCCAGGAGGGCACCGAGTACGGCCCCGGCCGTGTTGATCGCCAGCAGCCTCCCGGTCGTCCTCGCGGCCACGACCGCCCCTGGCCGGCCGCTCGTGGCGCCTTCCGCCGCGCACAGAACTGCGGGAAAGAGCAGGCCCGAAGCGAACAGGGGAATGCCTGCTGCGCTGAATGCCAGACCCAGAGCACTCCACAGGTAGCCCGGCCAAGGCTCTTTGCTGCCCCAATAGGCCAGGCCATCCGTCATGCCGACGAAGACCATTGGGAAGGCGGCCCAGCCGACGGTCGCAGCGACAGCCGCCCATGCGAGAAGCGTGCGCGGATGGAAACGTCTGGCCAGCACGGCGACGCAGCCTGCTGCCGCGCCGAGGGCCACCAGCACGGTCACGAGCACGAGGCCGAATGCGTAGGTCGATTGATTGAGCACCCGGGCAAACGCCTGAACGAGGAGAGGCTGGCAGGCGAAGATTGCCACGCCCGAGCCACCCGCAAGGGCCAGGAGGGCCGGGAAGGACAATCCTGCGGTGCCGGGCGGGTGTTCCTCCGCTTGTGGCGGGTCGGGAGTCGTCTCCTTCAGTGGTTCAGCGGATTCCGAGGAAGGGGCGGGGCCCGCCGACATCCAACCGATGCCACCCGCCAATGCCAACGCCAGTACACCCAGGCCGTAGCCCGTCTGCACGCCCAGCAACTCCGGCAGCACGAAGCTGGCCAGGGCCGCGCCGGTTGCTGCCCCGAGCGTATTGGCACAGAGCAGTGTTGCCGCAGCACGGCCCAATGAGACACCTGATCCGACACAGCTGGAAACGAGCGGCGGAAGCGTTGCACCCAACAACACGCCCGCGGGCGCCGCCGCGACCAACGCCGCGCCGAAGCGCAAGGCGACGAGTGCGCCGGGCGCATCGCGAAGTGCATCGGACGCACCGTCCACGAGGCCGCGCAGCAACCACAACAGCAGCGGAACCGCCGCAGCGGCAACAGCCGCGCCCAGCTCGAGCCCGCCGTATACCGCAAGCGGACGCCGGGAACGCGCGGCCAACCGCCCGCCCCAGGACGCACCGAGGGCCTGCCCCGCGAAGAATGCCACCAAGGTCGCCGAGACTGCGGGCGCTGTCGCGCCCAGCAGCAGACGGAATTCCCGAAGCCAGAGGGTTTCGACGACGAGGGCGCCCGCCCCGGAAAGAAGGAAGAGTGCGGAGTTCCGGACCAGTGCCCGGCCAGGGCTCACCGCCCGCGGCCTGGTCTTGGTGAACTCGCGCCGCGGCGCGACAGGGCGTCTTCGACCCGTGCAACGTCTGCCGGCGTGTCGACGGGGATGCTCTGCCAGCCTTCGATGATGGCGCAGCGGATGCGGTAGCCGTGCTCCAGGGCCCGGAGCTGCTCGAGCGCTTCGCTGCGTTCGAGGGGTGTGGGTGCCAGGCGGACGTACTCGAGGAGGAAGGGACGTCTGTAGGCGTAGAGGCCGATGTGCTGCCAGATGGGAGGCGCGGGGGCTCCCTGACGACGATGGGGGATCGGACTGCGAGAGAAGTAGAGGGCGTCGCGGTTCTCGGCCAGGGCTACCTTGACCCGATTCGGGTCGCCCAGCGCTTCCGCCTCCGCGGCATGCACCACCGTCGCCATCGGCAGGTTGGGAGCTTCCAATAATGCCTCGACGGCGGCGTCCACCACGAAGCCCTCGATCATCGGCTCGTCGCCCTGGATGTTCACGATCACGTCTTCTTCGAGCGTGCGCGCCACCTCGGCCAGGCGGTCGGAGCCGGTCGGATGATCGGCTGAGGTCATGGCGACCTCGGCACCGAAGGCCGTGCAGGCCCGGGCAATACGCTCGTCGTCTGTGGCCACGAGTACCCGGGAGAGCCGCTTTGCCTGGCGGGCGCCCTCGACCACGTGCTCGATCATGGGCCGGCCGGCGATTTCCACGAGCGGCTTGCCCGGGAATCGGCTCGAAGCCCAGCGCGCGGGAACCACGCCCACAGCCCGGACATTCGACATGACGGGATCCTAGCGGACCGGTACCCTTGGCGGTGATGGACGTGTCCCCCACGCGCCAGCCGGTGCTGGCCATCTCGTCCAACAAGGGCGGGGTGGGCAAGACCACCGTGGCCACCAATCTGGCCATCTTCTTGCGCGCCCTCCACGAGGATCTGGGCGTCTTGGTCGTGGGCTTGGACGATCAATCGATCATCGATCGGATGTTCCGGCTGAGCCCCGCGCTGCCCGGCGAGCTGAACCTGAAGCACGGCTGGGCCCAGCGGAACCTGGCCCCGGTCCTCCAGTTGGGTCAGTACGGCATCACCTTCGTGCCGACACCACCGGACACCGGTCCGTTGAAGGCCCGCGCCACGGATCCCAATACGCTTCGGCACATCCTCGATCGGACCGCCTTTCAGGGGCTCACGATCCTGGATACGAAGAGCGATCTCGAGGCGCTCACCCAGAATGCCCTGACAGCGGCGGATCTGGTGATCCTGCCGGTATCGGATTGGCCGTCCTTCGAGGAGGCCGAGAAGGCATTTGCGCTGCTTCGACGCCAGCCGGCCGGCGAGCGCCGAGGCCGGGTGCTCTTCACCCTGGTCGATCGGCGGACTCGGGTCGATACCCAGGGGCGCGATCTCTACGACCGGCTCGCCCGCGCCGCCGACGAAAAAGGCTGGCCCCGTTTCCAGGGCTTTCTTTCGCGCAGCCCCAGGGTCGAGGCGCTGAACTCCGGAACGGGTATTCCCGGCTCGATCCTGCACCATGCGAGAGGTACCGCCGTTCACCGTCAGATGCGCGAGCTCGCCGAAGAAGTGAGCAAATTGCTCGCGATCGGCAGCCCGGGTCCCGTCAAGCGGCCTCCCGAGCGTCGGGTGCAACCGGCGACCGGCCTCGGGGTCGGCCTGAAGCGCGCGCTCCTCAAAGGCCTCGGCTCGCGCTAGCTGCGCTATCCGAGGAGGTTGCTGACATGGGCCGGGGTGGGCCGCTTTGCTTCTCCTGCGTGACACTCGAGTCGCCGGGGCTGGGCACAGGTCGGGCGGAATGGCTCGGCCGGGGGGTCGGGTGGCCGCGTAGGGAGCTGGACGGGGTGTTGCCCTTCGCGGCTTCGCGCGGGCAACCTTCGCGCACGCTGGGCTGGACCTATGCCTGCGCTTTATTTCCGCCCGACCGGTGCCCAGCCCCGGCGAGGTGGTTCCGGTTGCCAGCACGGCCGATCGCGGGGCGGTCAGCGCGGAAGAAAGCGCAGGCATCTCCCTCGGTGAGTGGGTGCTCGTTCGCTGGCGGTGGTCGCCGCGCAAGCGACGCGGGCGGCGGGATCTTGATTTAGGGGCCGTTTGCTTGTTTGGCGGCTTCTCGGTCGGCCTTTCGTACGGCTCTGCGTAGTTTTCCGTGGAGGGCTTTCACGACCACGAGTCGCTCCTCTGCGGCTTCGCGCTCATCGCCGAAAACGGTCTCCGTGTGGTCGGAGAGTTCGGTCACGTTCGCATCTGCATATTTGAGCACGCGCTTCGCGTCGTCCAGCCGGTCGGCTTCCAGGAGGGCGAGGCCGCCGCGCAGGTGTTCCTCGAGAGTGGGGCGGGCCGCGGGATAGCGCTGTGCGGAGTAGCGCAGCAGTCCGCGTTCGAGAGCGAGAGACTCGGCACGAGCTGGGCGATAGCTGCGGCCGGCTTCGCAACCCGGGTTGAAGGTGCCGTGATCCCACGCCACGAGTTTCCCGTCCTGGAAGATCATCCAGCTCGCGCGCTCGACCCGGTGGAAGGTCAAACCTTCTCGAAGACGACAGATGCGATGGGTCGTGAGCCCCACGCTGCCGCGCCGAGCCGCATCGCTCCCAGGCTCGAGGGTCGACCACGGCGGCTCGCTCATCGCAAGCAATCGGAGCTCGACGACTTCCAGCCTATGTCCGTCACCGGCCGGGGCTTCGAACAGGCCCGTCAGGATGCCATCCAGCTCGCCGCCGGGTGCGGGTTGGCTAGCGGCGGCATTCGACGCTGCACGACGCCAAGCCCCCGGGCCGCCGCAGCCAGCCAGGGCCACGGTCGAGACGAGCATCAACATGGAGAGGGTGCGGAACATCCGGAGGATCGTAGCGCCAGAGCGCGGGGAGTCATGACGGGAACGTCCCTGTTTTCGCCTAAGCAGCTCCGATCGTCTGCAACTCCACGAAGCGGCGATAGGGGCCCTCGGGCCGTTCCATCAGATCGGTGTGGCTGCCGATCTCCAGGATCTGGCCGTCCTCGACGAATGCGATGCGATCCGCGTGTCGAATGGTCGACAGGCGGTGGGCGATCACCAGCACGGAGCGCTCGCGGCGAGCCTCTTCCATCGTCTCGACCAGCGCGCGCTCGGTCTCCGGGTCGAGTGCGGAGGTGGGCTCATCCAGGATGAGGATCGGAGATGTGCGCACCAGGGCACGAGCGATGCCGATCCGCTGTTTCTGGCCGACGGAAAGCTTGCCGCCGCCACGACGAGGATCCCGAAGATGTACCGGCCTAACGTCGAAATCGGAGTAAGGAAGAGCAACTCGATCAGCTGGGTGACCATCGCGGAGTCTTGCATCATGCGGTAGATGGTGTCGCCGATCGGGAACAGCGCGATTGCAACCAACCCGAAACCAATGAACAGGGCCATCAAGTGGGGTCGCAGTGGCCGCAGCCACTGCAGGCAACGGCCGAGCAGCCGCAAGACGAGCCTGAAAGGAAGCCTGTCCCGAGCCCCGCCCTGGCCGAGATGGCCGAGCGGTTCGAGGTCTCTCGACCCGGGCTCGAGGCTCCGAGGCGGAACCACGTGCTGGGGAGGGTGCGCCAAGGCTGTCCTTCTGGGCGTCGACCCACCCATGGTCGACGGTAGTCCGGTCCTTCCTCCTCAACAATGCCCTTGGCTTGTCCCCGGAGGGGCGCCGGATACACTTTCCGCCCGTGCAGATCGTCATCGTGGGGGGTGGCCAGGTCGGGACGACCTTGGCCGGAAAGCTCTCGACCGAGGGCCACGACGTCTCGGTCATCGAGAGTGACGCGGCCCGGGTCGCGGACCTTGCCGACAGCCTCGACGTGCGGGTCGTGGCGGGCAACGGCGCCACCGCAGATTCCCTGCGCAGCGCCGGTGCTGCCGATGCCAGCCTGGTGGTGGCCGCCACCGAGAGCGACGAGGCGAATTTCGTCTGCGGACGCATCGCGGCTTCCATGTTCAAGGTTCCCCATGTGGTGGTTCGGCTGCGCGAACCCGACCACGAGGAAGCCTTCAGGGAGCTTTCTCGAAGCGATGCCGTCGACATCGTCTGCGTCAATCCGGAGGCCGCCGCGGTCGAGGAGATCGCGTCGCTGCTCGAGGTGCCTGGTGCCCTCGACGTATCGACCTTCATGGAGGGCGAGCTGATCGTCGCCGGATTTCCGATCCACGAAGGCTCGGAGTTTGCGGAGCGGCCGGTGCTCGACATGAGGCTCTTCTTCGCCGAGACCCCTTCTCTCGTGGCTGCCATCCACCGCGGAGATGGCGCGCTCGTCCCCGACGGCAAGGAGACGATCCGAACCGGGGACATCGTCTACTTCGCGCTCGCCCAATCGGATCTCGATGGGATGCTCGAGCTGCTGGGTCTCTCCCAGGACGCCAGCCGCAAGGTGATGGTGGCCGGGGCGGGGCGTATGGGGTTGGCGCTGGCCAAGCGTCTCGAGAGCCAGACCGATTCATTGGTCGTGATCGAGCCGGACGAGGAACACGCTCGTCGGGCTTCCGAGCAGCTCGCTCACGCCATCGTCGTTCACGGGCCCGTCACCAGCGAACGTCTGCTCGATGAGGAACAGATCGAGCGGGTAGGGACCTTCGTAGCGCTCACGGATGATCACGAGACGAACCTCGTGGCAGGCCTGCTTGCAAAGAGAATGGGAGCGGAGCGCGCATTCGCGCTGGTCGATAATCCCGCCCTGGCCAACTTGATCGGTGAGACCACCATCGACGCGATCATCAGCCCAAGGCTCCTGGCGATCGGTCTCACCCTCCAGCACATCCCGGGTGCGGTGGTACACGAGATGGCCGCCTTGCTCGGGGATCGTGTGGAAGTGTTGGAAGCGGAGGTGGCCAAGGGTGCACCGGTATGCGGCGACGTCATCGCCAATCTCGACCTGCCCCGTGGGCTCCTCTTCGTGGCCATCGGCCGTGATGGCGAACTCAGGGTTCCTCGCGGTGCCGACAGGGTGGAGCCGGGGGATCGCCTGCTCGTGGTCGCAGCCAGCGAGCACCGCGCCCGGTTGTCGGAGCTACTGACGCCCTGATCGGCGCTAGAGGCGCAGGCGGCTCCCGCGTCGCCGGCCGGAGACCCCGTGCAGGATCGCACCCAGGGCCATGCCGGTACAGAAGATCAAGGCGCCCATCAGCCATTCGGCATAACGTGTTCCGGCCCGGAGCTTGTAGTTCTCCTGGGTGAGCCGTTCGATCGATTCCTTCTGCCCACTATCCGACGAACTCAAGCTGCTGTTGCTTTCGCGCAGTCTCTCGGCCTCGTCGGTGGTCGAGGCCAATGTGCTTCGCAGCTGCTCGGCCTCGGCCTCGATCTGGCCGAGGCGCACCGTCGGCGGAGCTTCCGCGTCGAGAAAACCCGCGGCGATCCAGCCGGTCTTGCCGTCGCCGGTACGAACCTGGGTCCAACCGTCACCGCGCTTGACGACCTCCAGCCGATCGCCCGGCTGGGCGGCCGCCAGGATGCGATACGCGTTCCCCGGGCCACTACGCAGGTTGAGAGGAGCCCCCCGAACCCAGGCTCTCTCGGCCTGGACGGCTCCGGCCAGGAGCCAGAGCCCTGCTAGACACGCAACGACGATCCCCCGGCTCATCCCATCTCCCTCGCAGCCAGGAATTGTATCGACCTCCGAGAAACATGGGAGTCGGAGGCCGTTTCCCCCCACCCGGGCTGATACCGCGAGCGCTGCCGGGCCACGTACCAGGGTGCCCCAGGGCTTGCCGCCCTCGTCTGGAGACTTCGCCGCCTTGCTTCGATACGATCCCACCCGATGATTCGGCTTCGCCTGCTTCTCGTCCTCCTCCATCCCTGGTTTGCCGTCTCGGCGTTGGCTCAGCCGCCCGGTCTGCTCCCGGCCCTGAGCGTGGATCAATGGGAGGTGCTCGAGCGCGGTGAAGTCGTCGTGACGGAGCTGCCGCCGAATGGTGGAAACGGCTACGCCTACAAGACCTATGGGCTGGTCGAAGCGGCTCCCGCCCACGTCTGGCGGGTGATCCAGGATTGCGACCAGCTCGACGAGTACATGCCGCGCATGGCCCTGGCTGTCGAGACGGAGCAGACCGAGAACTCCTATGTCTGCGAGACCGAGATCGATCTGCCGTTTCCGCTTTCGAATCGACGCAACAAGGCCAGGTCGATCCTGGAGCGATTGGCCGGCGGTGTCTTCCAACGTCATTGGACCCTGACCGACGGCGACTGGGACTACCATCGCCATGATGGCTCCTGGACGATCCATCCCTGGGGCGATGCCGGCGAACGGTCGCTGCTTGAGAATTGGATCGACTCCTGGCCGAAGACGGCGGTTCCCGACTTCGTCGTCGATGCGGCGCGCACCGTCCAGGCGCCGGCAGCATTCGAAGCGATCCGCGAACGGGTGCGGGGGATTTCCTTGCATGACGTGTCGGCGGGGCCGACCGGGCTTCGAGCCAACTAGCCCGCCTTCGTCTCCAGGGCCGCGGCGATTTCCGCTTCCGAAAGGCCCGCTTCGCGCAGCACGTCCGCGCCGTCGGCGCCCAGCTCCGGCGCAGGCCGGTCGCCTGGCATGGCGTGGTCGGAGAACCCGATGGGAGGCGCGATTGTCTCGAACCTCCCCGCCGTGGGGTGCTCGACCTCTGCGAAGACGCCGTTGGCTCGCGCCTGGGGATCCTGGACGGCCTCTGCCAGGCTGCGCACGGGCGACCAGATGATCGCGTGGCCCGATAGCTCCTTCTCCCACTCAGCCAAGCTGCGGCTCAGGAAGGTCTCCCGCAGGATTGTGGCCAGTGCTTCGCTATTCCGATACCGGGCACGGGCACCGTCGAAACGTTCGTCGGCCTCGAGCTCCGGCCTGCCGATCGTGCGGCAGAGCGCCGGCCAATAGCGATCGGATTCGATCATCACGAGGAAGACCCAGCGATCGTCAGCGGTGGGGTAGTGGCTCCAGAGCGGGTTGCGAGGCTTGTTGCGATCGTGGTGGCGAGGGCCGGTGCCCGTCGCGAGCGTTGGCGCGGCGTCGTTGCCCTGGATGTAGAAGCCGATGTGCATCAGGTTCACGTCCACCGTCTGACCGTGACCTGATTGATCGCGCACGCGGAGGGCGGACAGGATGCCGGTCGAAAGGGCAAGGGCGGCCGCATGATCTCCGACACCCGGCCGCAGCCAGGCCGGCGGGGCATCGGGCTCGCGCATCAGGTCCATCAATCCGGTCCTCGCCCAGTACGCCGCATAGTCGAATGCCGGCGTGTCGGCTTCGTCGCCCTTCGGGCCGTAGCCGGTGAGGCTCGCGACCACCAGTTCGGGCCGGCGTTCGCGCAGGCTCTTCGGGTCGAGCCCGTATTTCGCGAGACGCCCCGGAAGCATGTTGGTCAACACCACGTCGGCGCTGTCAATGACCCGCAAGAGCGCGTCGCGCGCCTCCGGCTTCCGCAAGTCGAGTACCAGGGAGCGCTTGCCCCGGTTGTCCATGTGAAACTGCGGGGCTTCGGGGAAATCACTCTGCCAGCCAAGCAGCTTCGGGCGAGAATGTCGAAGCGTCTCACCGCCCGGCACCTCGACTTTGATCACCTCGGCACCCAGGTCGGCCAATAGCGCCCCCGCCGCAGGTGCAGCCACGAAGCTGGCGATTTCAACCACACGAACATCAGCAAGCGGTGCGCTCATGGCCGAGAGGATACGCCAGGACCGCCCCGAAACCTCACGGCAGCGCTTCGAGTCTTCCTTCTACGGCTGCGGAAACACCTCTTCAGCGGCTCGAATGCGCCCCATGACATCGCGGTGGACGGCGTGGTGACGGGTGAATTCGGTCGGCGAGCGGAGGCCGGCGGCCGCCGTGAGGCTCCCCAGTCCCGCGCGTAGGGTCGTGATGTAGTTCAGTACCCGGTACTGCTTTTCCTTCACGACGAGAGCCTTCATCAATTTCTCGTCCGTGGTGGCTACGCCGACCGGGCAGGTGTTGTTGTGGCAGCGTTGCGCCTGGATGCAACCGACGGAGATCATCATGCCTCGGGCGATCTGCACCGCATCGGCGCCGAAGCAGAGTGCCATGGCGATGCGGTCCGCGGAGAAGAGCTTGCCAGACGCGATGACCTTCACCCGATCGCGGACGCCCGCTCGCCGCAGCGCATCGTCTGCCTCGATCAGGCCGGAGCCGACGGGTAGGCCCATGCTGTCGGCCATCTCGCGGTAGGTGGCACCCGAACCGCCTTCGCCGCCGTCGACGGCGATGAAGTCCGGGCCGTCGCCACGCTGCGACATTGCCAGCGCGAACTCATCCAGGCTTCCGGGCCCGCCCACCACGACCTTCACGCCAACCGGCTTGCCGCCTTCCTGGCGCATGCGCGCGATCCATTCGAAGAGATCGTCGAGGTCGGAGATCATCGGAAAGCGCGCGGGCGAATCGATCGTCTGGCCTACCGGGACCCCGCGGATCTCGGCGATCTCCGCGGAGACCTTCTCTCCCTCCACATGGCCGCCGCGGATCTTTGCGCCCTGGTGGAGTTTCAGCTCGAAGGCAACCACTTCCGGAATGGCGGCTTGCTTGCGGAACATGTCCCAGTCGAATTCGCCGTCGTCATCGCGCACGCCGAACAGGCCCGGGCCGATCTGGAATACGATCGGGCCCCCGCCCACCAGGTGATGGGGAGAGAGGCCACCTTCGCCGGTATTCATCCATGCCTCGGTCGCCCTGCCGAGTCCCAGGGAAATGGCCCGTATGGCGTTTCGTCCGAGAGCTCCGTAGGACATCCCGCTCATTCCCAGCAGTCCGCGCATCCGCCAGGGATGTGCGAGGTCCGGGCCGATCACCGGCGCATAGGCATCGTCGAGGCTCCAGGGCGCGATCTTCTCGGACTCGATGTGCTCCGATCGACTGAACAAGCCGTCGTGGTCGGTGACATAACGTTGGGTCTCGATCGACGGTTGCAGATCGAGGGCGAGATCGGTGTACAACGTGGGCAGGATTCCGTTGCGCAGGTACCAGCCGGGCCGCTCGAAATCGCGCTTCGAGCCGAAGGAGATGACCGACTTCATGTACTTCCCGGACAGCACCATGTTGGTGTAGTCGTCGCGGGAGAAGGGCTTTCCCTCCCTGTCCCCGTCGAAGAGGTACTGACGCATTTCCGGGCCCAGATGCTCGAAGAGGTATCGCAGGCGGCCGAGCAGAGGGAAGTTGCGCAGCACGGCATGCTGGCTCTGGAACCGATCGTGGAGGTAGAACGCCGCCAGGGCTACGGGCGGGCCGGCGATCATGGTGATCAACAACCCCAGGGTTGCGATCGAGACCCATTCTCCGATCCAGCCGAGATCCATTGCACATCCTCCTTGCGCAACGACATCTTCGGCACGCAGCGACCCAGAGGTGAGGCACCGCCCCACAGCTCCTGGCCTATGCGCGAGAGGATCATCTTTGCGGTGGGGGAAAGCCCTCAATGCGAACAGGGAGACTCCTGGGATGCTCTGGAGCTCGCTGCGTTCAACCGATGCTCCCACCCATGCGCTGCGTGCATCTCGAGGGCTCCCCGACCGCGATGGGAGAGACGTTCGGCGAAGGCTTCCGCGCCGAGATCCATGAACTCGCCCGGCTGCGCATGACGAATGCCTTGACCCAGGCGCGGGTCTACGGCGGCCGGGAAGCCGGCGAGGGGGACCTCCTGAAATTGGCTGCCGTCTGTCTGGAGGCGTCGGCGGCCTACCATCCGGAGGGACACGCGGAACTCCTGGGGATCGCGCGTGGCGCGTCGCTTCGTCCCGAGACGATCATGGCGCTCGGCGGTCTCACCGATCTTCGCGATGCACTCGCTTGGGGTGGCCCCCTCGAAGCTTTCGGCGGCTGCACTGGATTCCTGGTGCCGGCTTCACAGATGCAAGCCGGCGGTCTGCGCTTCGGCCAGACCTGGGATCTCGGTACCGACAATCAACCCTTCGTCGTGGCTGTCCACCGTCAGCCAGATACAGGCCCGGCCACCTGGTGCGTGACCACCGTCGGCTGCCTTTCGTTGATGGGGATCAACGAGTACGGCCTGGCCGTGGGTACCACCAACCTGCGAACCCGGGATGCCAGAGCGGGTGTCCCCTACTTGAACCTCATCCACCGTGCGCTCGATTCAGCCGATGTGGCGGAGGCAATCCAGGGGATCGAAACCGCAAAGCGCGCCGGGGCACATAGCTATTTCGTGGCGGACGCCCGGGGGCATGCGGCTGTGGTCGAGTGCACGGCGACACGATCCGAGGTGCGTTGCCTGGGTGCGACGAGTCAGGTGCAGACGAACCATTGTCAGGCTGCGGCACACGCCGCGCTCGAGGGCGATACTCCGAGAGCCTCCTCGGAAGCTCGGCTCGCACGCATGCAGGCATTGTTGGCGGAAGCCGGGCCACTTGATGACGCCCGCTTGCGGGGTTTTCTCGGGGACCGGGAGGGCGGGACATTGGCGATCAACCGCGACGATTTCGACGGCATCAGCACCAACGCGGCCATGCTCGCGGCACCCGCCGAAGCTCGACTCGAAATCTGCCAGGGAGCACCCGACCAGGGGGGGTGGCTGCCCTTCGGGCCCTCCGCTCGGCGGGATCAACCGCCGCCGATGGGGCCGGCGTAGCTCGCACTCTGGCCCGAGGTCTCTTCGACCTCGACGACGAGCCGTTCCGCCGCGCTGCCCGCCAGGGTCGGCGCCAACTCGTGCCACAGGTGCGTGGCCAGCAGCTCCATCGTGACGTTCTGCAGAGGCAAGAGCCGGGTATCCGTTGCGGGCAGGCGGTAGCGGCGCTCATCGAAGGCGATCTCGATCGCATCGCCTTCCCGGGTCACTTCCAGGTGCGGACTCTTCTCAGGTACCAGCGTGCGCTCGTCGAGCGAAGCGCAGAGGGCTCGCAGGTTCGCCTTGACCTCGGCGACCGGCACGAGCAGCCCGTCCGGGCCGGGATCCGTCCCCTCGATCTCGACCCGTACCCGGTAGTTGTGCCCATGGAGCCTTTCGGCTTCGGCGTTGGGGAAGACCGTGAAATGAGCGGCCGAGAACTTGAAGTCCTCCTTGGCCAGCTTCACGATGAGGCGCGGCTTCGTCATCGCAGCCAGCTTGGCGCGGCGCGGCAAACCCCGCCAGTCCGTGGTTCCGGGTGCCGCCGGCAGCGTCCGCTCGCGGCCCGGATGCGGCACCTCGGGCGTCCTGTACCCTGACCGCCCGATGTGGACGGGTCCTCACAGGTTGAGCTTGGTGGTCGCAGCGTTCCTGGCGCTGGGCTCCGCCGGATGCGAGCGGAGTGGTGCCTCGGAAACAACGTCGGGCCGATCGGTGGCCTGGCGAGGGCGGGTGCTCTCGGCGCCGATTCCGCGGCCGGAGTTCGTGCTCACGGATACGGCGGGTGCGCCCTACGCATTCGCGGAACGTACGGCCGGTTCCTTGACGTTGCTGTTCTTCGGCTACACCAGTTGTCCGGACGTCTGTCCCAGCCACATGAGCCAGCTCGCGGAGGCTCGGCGTCTTCTCATAGAGGAGGATGCGAGCCTGGCCGATGGGTTGAGGGTGGTTTTCGTCGCCGTGGACCCGGCGCGAGATACGCCAGCCCAGGTCGAGCGTTGGCTGGCCCATTTCGATCCGAGCTTCATCGGGCTCGTGGGCGACGAGGCGTCGCTACGGGCAGCGCAGAAGGCAGCGTTCGTGCCGGCGGCCGAGCGGGACATCGATGGTGCCGATGCCAGCTACACCGTCAGCCACGCGGCCTACGTGCTTGCCTACACGCCGGACGACCAGGCCCATCTGCGATACGGAATCAGCACCCGTGCCGAAGATTGGGTTCACGATCTGCGGATTCTGGCCCGCCGTGGCTGGCCCGCGTCCTGAGCAGAGCGGCTCTGGCGAAGTCGGACCCCGACGGTCGCGCTGGCCCGAGAGGGGCCCCGGCGGATGCGTCTGGTGCGCCGTGGCTCCCCGGGCAGGACTCGAACCTGCGACAAGGCGGTTAACAGCCGCCTGCTCTACCAACTGAGCTACCGGGGAAGAGGCGCCGGATTTTAGGCCCACCGGCCCGAAACGCAATGTGGAGCGGCTGCCTACTCGCCTTCCTCAGGGTCTTCTTCTGGCAATTGCACTTGGATCTCTTTGGATCCGGGCGCTTCCGAGCCGTCCTCTCGGACGCCGACGATTCGGAAGCGATAGGACGCTCCCGGTCGGGTGTCCGGAACCGTGAATGTCGGCGCGGCCGATCGGGCGATTTCCCGCTCCCCGAAGGTGCCGACCGAGAGCACCCGGGTCTCGGCCAACGCGCTCTGGACTTCGGGGTTCCAAGAGAGCGTGACGGCACCGGCCCGGGTCTCCGCAGCGAGCCCGTAGGCCACGGCCTCGACCTCGATTTCGGCCGAGGGGCCGCTCTCGAGCCCGTCCCGGTCGAGGGCGACCAACAGGTAGGCCACGCGTTCTCCCGCGCCAACGTGCTCATCCCGCGCCGCCGTCGTGCCAACCTCGATCTCGGCGACCACTTCCGGCAGGGCACCCTCCCGGCGGCGGATCAACCGATAGGCGTGCAGATCAGGCTCGACATTCGGGGCCCAGGCGAGTTCGTTCGCGCCGAGGTGCTGGGCCGTCACCTCGAGCCCGACAGGCGGGAGCGGCACGGGCTTGGTCACGGCGCGTCTCGTCTTGCTGGGCGCCCCCTGGCCGCCCGCCGCGTTGGTGACGGCGACTCGATAGTAGAAGACACGCAGGTCCCCGAGGCCCTCATCGACGTACGTCGTCGTGAAACGGCCCGAAAGCTCGGCAACCGGCCGGAATTCGCCTCGGGCGGCCGGGCTGCGCAGCACCACGTAGCCGGCAGCCAGCGGATCCGCAGATGGGTCCCAGCGCAAGGCCACGATTCGCGGTAGCCGGCTGAAGGCCTGGAAGCCTTCGGGCGGATCCGGTGCGGCGGCGGTGCGTGCATGGGTGGAGGCGTTGCCCGTCGGCCCGAGGTGGCCTTCCGGGTCGAACGCTCGCACGCGGTAGAAGTAGACATGCCCGTCGCCCAGATTGGCGTCACCCGGCTGCTTCGCGAACAAGTCGATTCCGTGGTCGACCCAAGCGGTGTGGTAGCGGCCGGCAACGGAACCCACGCGCTCGTAGCTGCCCTCCTCGGAAAGCGCCCGCTCGATCGCGTAGCCGCCCACGTCGCCGGCCAACACCGGCTCCCAGCGCAGGGGGATGACGCGCAATTCACCCGCGACGGCCACGAGTCCGGTGACTTCGGGCAACGCGGCCGCGGGCTCTTCGATCAAGACCGGAATCTCCGGTACAGGCGGCGGCCGCCGGAACAGGCCGCGGGCCCGTTCCAGGTCGAGGAGTGTCTGGCAGCCAATGGCCGAGCAGAGGGTTGCGAGCACCAATGCGACCTGAAGCAGGCGAATGAGCCTCACCGAGTGGCGCCCCGAACCCGTAGGTCTCCCCGATCCGGCACAGCACCACGGTCCCCGGCCCCCCCACCGCGGAGCCGTTCGAGGTTTTCCAGCAGCAGCTCTGCTTGCACCGTGTATTCGCGGGCTTGCTCGTTGTTGGGATCGATCAAGAGCACCTTGCGCCACTGGTCGAGCGCTGCCTGGAGATCTTCCTGTTGGTAGTGCTCACGCCCGGCGCGCAACAGATCCGGAAGCCGTGGTTCGAGTTGACGTCGCAGGCGAACCAGATGGTTTCGAACCCGCGGATGCACGGAATGGACCCGAAGGGCAGCCAGGTCGTAGCGGATGGCTGCGTAGAAGTCGCCGGCCTTCTCCGCGGCCAGGGCATTCTGGAAGAAGCCCTCCGCGCGGATCTCTGCGTCGGAGGCGTCGATCTCTCTCGGGTCCAAGGCACCGGGGGAGGGATCTCCCGCGCTGCCAACGCTGCCGCGGATCTTCGCGATGTACGAGAGGTAACCCTGAGCGCTCTCGTTGTCTTTGTCGAGGGCGAGCACTTCGCGGAAGGCCTGGTTGGCGCGGCGCAGATTGCCGGAGGTGAAACCGCGTCGTCCGCGGGCCAGGAGTTTTTCGACTTGCCCATCGAGCGCGTGGTCCAGTTCTCTTGCGTCGGCGGCGACCTCCGCCGAGAAGGGGTCGAGCGTGCGAAGACTCTTCAGCGCATCTCGAGCGCTGGCCAGATCGTCGGCTTCGAAGCGTTCGCGGAACGTCGCTCGCGTCCGGCTGCGTTCGTCTGCGAGCACACGCACCAGCTTCTGGACGTGGGCCAGCGTCTCCTCGTCGTTCGGCTGGAGGTTGAGCGCGAGCCGATAGTTCAGCACCGATTCCGCCAGACGCTCGCGAGCCTCGTAATAGGCGGCGCGCTTTTGATATCGCAGGACGAGTTGCTGGAACTCCTCCTCGACCTCGCCGATGCGACTCTGGGCTTCGTCGTAGGCGAAGGAGTCCGGCCGGATGCCGCGCCACGCTTCGAGCGCGGCCCGGCGGTCGCCCTCCCTGTAGCGTCGCTCACCCAGTTCGAGTGGCGTGGTGCATCCCGCTACGGTGAGTGCGAGTGCGAGGACGATGCAATGGCGGCAAAGCCCTTTCAAGCTCTCTCCTCGCGATCGTGAGCCAGTGGCCAACCGACCCGCGTACCACCGGGGGCTTCATTGCTAGGTCCCGGGCTCGATCTCGACCGAGTATACGTGAACTGGCTCGACCCGTCCCGAAAGTTGGCGCTCGCCTTCGAACCGAAGACGAACGACATCGCGCACCTTGCGCTGGACGGCCTCGGAAACCAGCACTTCCCCCGGGCTGGAGAGCTTTTCGAGGCGATGGGCCACGTTGACCGCGTCACCGATGGCGGTGAAATCCGAACGGCGATCCGAACCGATCGTGCCCACGATGACAGGCCCGGTATGGATACCGATTCCTACTTCCACCGGGTGGGTCGGCGGCGGCAGGGAGGCGTTTCGCTGGGCTACGGCTCGCTCGATATCGATGGCGGCCTGAACGGCCTGGGCGGCGTGGTCTTCACACGGCACCGGCGCTCCGAAGTAGGCCATGACCGAATCGCCGATGAATTTGTCGATGGTGCCGCTGCGCGCAAGGATGCAATCCGAGGCCAGCTGGAAGACGTCGTTCAGAAGGCTGACCACGTCGGCGGCTTTCAGTCCCTCGGACAAGCGGGTGAAGCTGCGGATGTCGGCGAATAGGATGGTCACCTCCCGCTCGGCTCCGGCCAGTTGGGCGCCTTCTGGCCCGTCCAGGAGAGTGGTGAGGACGTAGTCGTTCACGTAGCGCCCGAACGCGCTCTGGATGCGTTCTTTTTCCTGTAGGGACTCACCCATCTTGTTGAAAGCACGCGTCAGATCGCCGACCTCGTCCTGAGAGGTGGGCGGAACCCGGGCGGCCAGATCACCGTCGGCGAGCTGCTCCACACCGAATCGCAGGCGCCGGATCGGCCCCACCAGGAGCGCCACGAAGCCAATCCCTCCGGCGACGCCCAGGATGAGGATGCCCATGGCCGCTGCGGAAAGCTGGTTCTGGCTGTCCGTCACCAGCGGCGTGACGAGTATTTCGAGATCGAGGGCGATCTGGGCCTCGCCGATGCGAACGTCGCTGTAGACCACCGGTGCGGCGATCCAGAGCACTGAGCGGACGCGGCCGATGGTCGGGCCCTCCGCTGCACCGGAAGTCTGGGGTTCGAGGATCAGGCCCGTTTCGTCCGAGGAGAGGGATGCCACGATGCTGCCGCTTTGATCGAGCAGTCGGGCCGCCACCAGCCCCTCGCCAGTACTCACGTGCCCGACCAGGTTCTCGAGCGCGAGCTGATCCTCAGCGAGCAGCGGGACCTTCGCGTCCTCGGCCAGGTTCGAGGCCAACGCCAGGCCGCGGTTGGTGACTTCCGACTCGAGAGAAGAGCGCTCGTGCCGTGTGGCGAGCCAGGTGAGCGCAACGCTGGCCGACACCAGAAGGACGACGACGAGGGCGCTGAATTTGAACTGCAGGGAACGCATGGCTTCTCCCGCGGTGCTCAGGCCGGGTCGAAGCGGATTTCGAGGATTTCGAGCTCCCGGGTGCCCTTGGGGACCCGCACCTGGACGGAAGCATCGGCTTCCTTTCCCATCAGCGCCCGGGCGATCGGGGACGTGATCGAAATCATGCCCCGACCCACGTCTGCTTCATCCTCGCCGACGATCCGGTAGGTCACTTCGTCGCCTGAATCCACGTCCGAGAGCACCACCGTCGCTCCGAAACTCACCCGATCCGTGCCCTGGCCCGTCCCGTCGATGATCTGAGCGCGCGCGAGCTTGTCGTCGAGTAGCGCGATCCGGCCCTCGATATGGCCCTGGCGCTCCTTGGCGGCGTGGTACTCGGCATTCTCGGACAGATCGCCGTGGGCACGCGCGATCTCGATTTCACGCACGATCTTGGGGCGCTCCTCTTTCTTGAGGTGCTTCAGCTCTGTCTCGAGCATGGCATGGCCCTTGGGCGTCATGGGCACCCTGTCGCTCATGGCTGATTCCAACCCCTGGGGGAAAAGCGGCAACAAATGGCAAGGCGCCCCTCGCCCGGGAGGGTGGAGGTGGGCGCTCGTGCAGAGGGAAGGCTACCCCTCGCTCATGATCGCTGCCACGAATCCGTCCCCCGCAGGGCCAGACGAGGCAGCTCGCTTTCCTGTGGTGCCAGGCCTCCTGTTCTACGGGGTCATTGCAGCGGTGGCCTGGGTTTGGCGCTGGGCCGTGGATGGGGTCGGGCCTTGGGCTCCGGGCCCGGAACCTGCCGCCATGGGGCCATTTACCTCCGGTCTGGTGGGGTTGGTCGCCGGGTTGGTGCTGGTGGTCCTCTCCCGCATGTGGACCTCGGCGACCGCCTCCGGCACGGCCCTCGCCGAAGCTCTGGGCGAACTCGTTCGGGGCCTCTCGCTTCCCGCAGTCGCGCTGCTGGCCCTGGCCAGCGGGCTCGCAGAGGAAATGCTCTTCCGCGGCGCATTGCAGGCTCAGGTGGGCTGGCTCCTCGCAAGCCTGCTGTTCGGAGCCGCGCACTATCTCCCAGGGCCCGGTCTGCGCATCTGGGCGGTCTTCGCCTTGTTGGCCGGCGGGATCTTCGGTGGGCTGTTCGTCTGGACCGGGACGCTCGTGGCACCGGTCGCGGCCCACATCACGGTGAACGGGCTGAACTTGCGCTGGCTCTCGCGGGCGTGAGAGGGAGCGTCCGCTAGCGCCGGAACTGTTCGTCCCGCCAGGCTTCGAAATGGGGTCGAAGCCGGTTGCGTTGGTATTTGCCGGTGGACGTGACCGGGATGTCCTCTCCGAAGACGACCACCTTTGGAGACTTCGCGAACGGAATGGTCTCTCGGCAAGCCGCCAGGATGCTGGCTTCGTCCAGCTCGGCGCCGGGCTCTCGCATGACGTAGGCGCCAACCTCTTCGCCGTACCAACGGTTCTCGAAGCCGACCGCGAGGCCGCGTGCGACGCCGGGGATGTGATTGAGCACTTCGTCGATTTCGAAAGGCGAGAGATTGACGCCGCCGCGAATGATCAGCTCTTTCATTCGGCCCGTGATGAAGAACCACGGGCGGCCCCCCGCGTCTCGCTTCAGGAACCCTTCGTCGCCGCTGCGGAACCAGCCATGAGCGAAGGTTTCTGCATTCGCTTCGGGCCGCCGGAAATAGCCCTTCATGACATTGGCACCGCGTACGACGATTTCGCCCCGGGCTCCATCGGCCGCAGGTTCCCCCTGGTCGTCGTGGATGGCCATCTCGTTCGGAGGAAGAGGGACGCCGATCGAGGGGAAACCGTGCTCGCGCAGCCAGGCTCGGTGTTCGCTTTCGTTCAAATCGACGGGCAACATGCACGAATAGCATGTGGTTTCCGAGAGGCCGTAGCCGTGGAGGATCGGGAAGCCGAAGCGATCCTCGAAACGGGCAGCCAGTTCGACGGTCAAGGGGCCTGCACCGCAGATCAAATGACGGAACCTGCCCAGCTCGAGCCCTTGGATCCCAGCTTCGTCCTCGAGCAGGAACGCGAGAAGCGTAGGCACGACGGAAACGATCTGGACGTTCTCTTCTGCGATCCGCGACCAGAAGCTGCCGGTGTGGAAACGGCGCTCGAGTACGCTGCGGGCCCCGGCGAGGAAGGGCATCAAGAGCGTGACGATCAATCCGTTCACGTGGTGGGTCGGTAGGACGCACATCAACGCTGAATCACGGCCAACCTGGTTCCACTGGGCCAGGGCATGCGCGTCGACCAACAGGTTGCGTTGGGTGAGGAGTACGCCCTTGGGTGCGCCGGTGGTCCCGGAGGTGTAGACGATCAGCCCCTCGTCTTCGGGTTCCGGGGAGGGCAGGGCGGCGCCTGCCTTGGGCTCGGGGTCGATTCCCGGCTCGAGCGCCAGCCAGTGCTCGACCCCGGGCAGGGCGGCTCGCAACTTCTCGACCCGTCCTGCGTATTCGGGAAGATAGAGAGCGACCCGGCAAGCGGCGTTTTCGAGCACGAATTGCACACGCTCGTCGTCTTCGCCCAGATTGATCGGCACCACGCACGCCCCGATGCGCCAGGCGGCAAAGGTCGAGATGGGTACCTGCGGGTCGTTGTGCAACAGGAGCGCAATACGTTCGCCGCGTTCGATGCCGAGCTGGTGATGGAAGAGTTCGGCCCTCGCGCCGACCGCGTCGAGAAACCGCGCGTAGCTCCACTGCTCCCGGCCGTCCTTGCCATGGAAGATGAGGTAGGGTCGGTCCCCCTCCGCGGTACGAGCTTCGCATAGCGTCTGGAATTCGTGCCAGGGAAGGTCGTCGAGCGCCGGGGCGGTGGCCTCGCTGCTTCTCGCCCGAGCGATGCACGCGAGCGTGTTGGCGTCACCGAGCTCTTCGCTCACGCCTTCGACGTGACGCTCGCGATGGCGTCGATCTCGATCCGCGCGCCGAGGGGAAGCGCCGCCACTCCCAGGGTGCTTCGGGCTGGTTTCGGTCCCTCTCCGAATTGGTGGGCATAGATCTCGTTGACCGTGGGAAAATCGGAGAGATCCGTCAGGTAGATTCCGGCGCGGAGGATGTCGTCCATCGACGAGCCAGCCGCCTCCAATACGGCGCGGAGATTCGTGAAGGCCTGCTCCGCTTGCGCCTCGATGCCGCCCTCCACCAGCTTTCCGGTGGCGGGATCGAGAGGCACCTGGCCGGATGCATACACGATTTCGCTGTTGATGACGGCCTGGGAATAGGGGCCCACCGGTGCGGGCGCGGCCTCAGTGCGGATCTCGCGCTTCGTCATGGGCGAGTTCGCTTCTCCTGCTCAGGAAGGCGTGCCGTCTTCGGGCTCGTCGAGGAGCCGGTCTTCCAGGACGCGAAGCAGGTAGCCGACGAGCATCAGGTTCGGCAGCCGCCCCGCCATTCCCTTCTCGAGTTCTTCGGCTTCCGCGAAGCTCTCGCAGTAGCTCGTGAAGAACTCGAGGGTCTCGAGCGGGACATTCTTGGCGAGCATCTCGTTGATCTGCTCGGTGGGAAGCTCACCGAAGACTTCGGCGAATTCCCAAGCGAGCTCGGCATGGTTCATGGGGGGGTGGCTCCGCGCTCGCGAGCCGCTTCCACGCGCTCGGGCAGGGCGATCCTGCCACCGAGGGTATGCCTTGTCAACGCGCGAACGCGCTTCCGGGGACGGTTTCCCCGACGCTGGCTGCAAATTCGAGTTGCGCCTGGCCATCAACCTCAATGGAATCAGAGGCGAAGCGAGGGAACCTGCCGGTCGCTTGCGTCGCCCGTCACGAACAGACTTTCGTGCACGAAGATCGGCGCGTCGAAACGCAGAGCGATCGCGATCGCATCGCTGGGCCGCGCATCCACCTCGAATTGCTCGTCGCCCACGGAAAGATGGATCCGCGCGAAGTAGATCCCAGCGTCGATCTGGGTCACGACGATCGATCGCACGGTACCTGCCAGACGATCGATCAGCCGTTTCGCGAGGTCATGGGTATTCGGGCGTGGGGGCCGCTCTCCGTCCAGTCGAGCGGCGATCGATCGCGCCTCGTTCACGCCGATCCAGATCGGCAAGCTCCGCGTTCCTTCGCGTTCGCGGAGAATGAGCACCGGGCTCCCGGTCTCCGGATCGAGCAGGATCTGTTGCACGAAGGTCGCCGTTCCCGCCGGAGGCTTGCTGGCCTCGCAACCCAACGCGACCCCGCTCAACACGATGATTCCCAGAATGCTGGAAAGCTGCATGGCTCCCCCGTTCTCCCCCCAAGGAGAAGTCGAGTGTAGACGCTGTCCCCGCTGGTTGCGTTACCAGGGTTCGCGGTCCGGGCGGATCGTGACGTCGTAGGTCCAGGCGGAGCGGGGTTGGTGGGCCAGATGCCAGCATTCGGCAGCGATGTCCGCCGGGCGGCAGAAGAAGGCGTCGGGCTTGTCGGGCTGCATCTTCCGGGTCCAGGGGACGTCGATGACCGCGTCGATGGCGAGATAGGCGACGTGGATGCCCTGGGGTCCGAGGCTGCGGGCCATCGATTCTCCCAGGATGCGCTGGGCCGCTTTGCTGGGGGCGAAGCCGGCGAAGTTCGCCTTGCCGCGGTAGGTGGAGGTATTGCCGGTGATCAGGATGGCTCCCTCACCGGCCTCGATCATCGAGGGTGCGACACTTCGCGCCAGGTGCAGCAGCGCCATGGTGTTGATCTCGAAATTGCGACGCAGCACGTCCGGGTCGATCGCCTGGAAGTCGCCAAAGGCGCCGCCAACAGCGTTGTGGATGGCGACCGAAGGGGCGCCCATCTCCTGTCGGATCTGCTCGAGGGTCGAGGCCAGCGCTTGCCCGTCCGCAACGTCACAAGGAAAGGCCCGCGCGCTCGGAACTTCCTTCTCAAGCAGGGAGAGCCGCTCCGTGTTTCGGGCGATCATCGCAACGGCGTAGCCCTCCGCGAAGCGTTGGACCAGGGCGGTGCCCGTACCCGGCCCGACTCCCGTTACCAGGCAGACCTTCTTCGTCATGGTTTCCTCCGATCTCCGCTCGTTGGGGCGACGCAGCGCGCGCTGGAGAGTCTACGTTGCGATGGGGTTTTCTCAGTCCGGCTCCGGCAGGGCGAACGCGATGTAGTGGCTTCCCGAGGGTCGCCCCAGTTTTCCGCCTCCCGCCGCGATGACCACGAACTGGCGGCCCTTTGCTTCGTAGGTGGCAGGCGTCGCGAACCCGGAGGCGGGGAGTTCGGCCTCCCACAACACTTCGCCCGTGAGCTTGTCGAAAGCCCTGAACCGTTCGTCCGGCGTTGCCGCCAGGAACAGCAGCCCACCGGCAGTGACGACGGCGCCGCCGTAGTTCTCGGCACCGAGGCCACTCTGGCCCGCCTCGCGGATCTTCGGGTAGTCGCCGAGCGGTACCTGCCAGCGGATTTCCCCCGCCGAGAGATCGAGTGCGGTCAGCGTGCCCCAGGGCGGCTTGGCGCCGGGCAGGCCCTCCGCATCCAGCAACTTCTGGTAGCCCGCATTGCCGAAGCGCTGACTGTCGCCGGCGCGCCGGGCCCAATTCGCCGGCACGTCCTCTTCCTCTGCGTTGTACACCCACCATGCGATGGCTGCGCTCTGCCACCACTCGAGCGTTCCGTTCTGGCCCGGCATGCGCCCGCGGCCGTCGCGGACCAGCCGATAGAGGTCGAGGAAGCCCATTCGCTCGTCGAGGTCGATGAGCGATGGAATGGGTCCGCCATCGCCTCGCATATCGAGGCCGTGGCACGCACTGCAGAGGTGCAGGTAGCCCTGGGCCATCAGTTCCGAGAGGCCGCCTGCATCGTCACTGAATTGCACCATGCGCAGCACCCACGGCACATCGTTGGCATTGACGAAGAGCAGGCCGGTCTCGGCATCCCAGGCCCCGCCGCCCCATTCGGCGCCGCCGTCGAGACCCGGAAAAGCCACGGTCCCCCCGAGGCTCGGCGGGGTGTAGAGCGATCCGAAGCGCACGCCCTCGAGTCGAGAGGTGACGGCGGCCGCCGCCTCCGGCGAGCGGTCGGTGACGCTGTCCAGGGAGAATCGTTGGCGGACGAACGCGGGCGGGCGGGTAGGTAGGGGCTGGCTCTCGGCAGGGACTTCCCCCGGCAGGCTGGGCGTCTGGACCGGCTCCTCGCGGAGGGGAAAGAGCGGTTCGCCGGTCTCCCTGTGGAACAAGAAGGTATCGCCGGTCTTGGTGAGCTGCGCGACCGCTGGAATCGGAATGCCCTCGCGTTGGATCGTCACCAGGTTGGGCGGAGCCGGGAGATCCCGATCCCACATGTCGTGACGAATGACCTGGAAATGCCAGCGGCGTTCGCCGGTTCGAGCGTCCAGGGCGAGCAGGGTGTTGGCGAAGAGATCGTCTCCGGCGCGGGCGCCCCCGAAGAAATCCGGCGTGGCCGAGCCGGTGGGGACGAAGGCCAGACCCCGTTCCTGATCCACGCTGATGCCTGCCCAGGTGTTGGCGCCTCCCGCCGTCCGCCAGGCTTCCGCGGGCCAGGTTTCGTGCCCCGCTTCGCCCGGCTGGGGAATCGTGTGAAAGGTCCAACGGATCTCGCCGGTTCGGACATCGAAGGCGCGAACATGGCCGGGTGCCGCACCCTCGATCTCGTTGACACGCGCGCCTAGCAACAACAAGTCCTCGAAGAGGGTTCCTGGAGAGGTGGCCACGACACCCATCAGGTCGCCGGAGACATCCCGGCCGAGCCCCTTTCGCAGATCGACCCTTCCGCCGTCTCCGAACCCGTCGATGGGCAGGCCGGTGCGTGCATCGACGGCGTGGAGGTAGGGGCCGGCCCCGAACAGGAGCCTTTCGTCGTCGCCGTCCTCCCAGTAGACGACGCCCCGGCTCGGGTTCCAGGCATTCGGGTCCGCATCCGGGCGGAAGCTCCACAGCTCCTCGCCGCTGGCGGCATCCAGGGCAAAGAGCCGTAGAGAGGGCGAAGCTCCATACAGCACGCCCTTGACCACGAGCGGGTTGAATTGGATCTGCGAGACGTTGTGCTCCGAGGCCTCGCCCGCATCGTAGCTCCAGGCTACCTCGAGACTGGCAACGCCATCGCGATCAATCTGGTCGAGGGGTGAGTAGTGGGAAACGCTGCGATCGCCCAGATAGGTTCGCCACTCCCGATCGGCGGTCGAGCCCTGGGCGCGCGCCCGCTCGAAGGCCGGCGTTGGTGCACGGTCGCTCGGCGTGCAAGCGAGCAAGGTGAGGAGCGCGAGAGCCGAGCGGGATTTCACGAGTCCGCTGGCTCGACACGAATCGGCGAGATCAATGGGCGTTCCTGCTCTGCTGGCAAATGGAAGAGCCAGCGGGATCGGGCAAATCTAGCCCGTCCCGCGCTCGGAGAAGGGCGGCACCATCTCCAGATCCGCCATTTCCCAATAGGTCCGAAGCGAGACGACCTTGCCCGCATCATTTACCCGGTAGACGAAGACGCCAAAGATCTTCGACATGGCGCCGTCTTCGAACTGGATCATCAGCGTGCCCACGTTCGCGCATTCGTTGCCCGAAACGAGAGAGTGTTGGAGGCTGAAGATCGGGCGCCCGATTGCGATGTTCTTGTCCCAGAATGCGGCGATCGCCTGTTTTCCCCGGTGTCCCTGGCCGTCCGGATCGAGAATGGATTTCCCAATCGGATCTTCGACGATTGCGTCGTCGGCGAAGCCGTCGAGCCAGGCCTTCCGGTCGCCGCGGGCCACGGCGTCCATGGAGCGCCAGGCTGCGAGACGTGCCGGGTGCTTGGATTCGGGGCTCGGGAGCTCGGGCATTGGACGTCTCTTTCGTTGAAGCGCCGTTGTCACGCTGGTGCCTCTTCTGCAGCGACCAGGTGATCGATCGTCGTGCACGCAATGTCGGCCTCTCGGGCGGGAGCTTCGACCATCGCCCGGAGATCGAGGTTCTCCTGCGGCCAGGAGCATACGGCGTCCAAGGCAGGCCGATCAACCGGAGGGCATTCAGGCCTTCGGGAACTGCAGGGACGACCGCTTCGAACCTCGGGCACAGGAACGCCCGGATGGTCGGGGCGACTGGATTCGAACCAGCGACTTCTACGTCCCAAACGTAGCGCTCTGCCAGGCTGAGCTACGCCCCGAATCGGATTCATTAACCCGATGCAATTAGATCATGCTATCACTCGTTCCTGTTTTCCGCAATCTCATCGGCAGTGTTCAGGTGTACATAAAAGCTTGTCGGTTGGCTAACCCGCGTAGCTTTGATGTTCGTTTTGATCTTGATTTTTAATCATTCCGTGCAGCCGCTCGAATTCGTCATTGCTGCGGAAATGGATCACAATTTGTCCACGGCCGCGACTTGACTGGCGGATGTCGACCTTCGTGCCCAGAAGGATACGTAACTGTTGTTCTAAAGAGGCGACGTGACCATCTCGAGGTTTTTTCTTTCTTCGCCCCGATTTTTTGCTGGGGGCCCCCAAGCCATCGCCATCTTCCAGTTCAATTCGCTCTTGGACCAGCCGTTCCGTTTCACGGACGCTGATTCCCTCGCGATGGATCCGTTGGCTGAATTCAATCTGAATTTCTTCATCGCCCAGAGGCAGCAAAGCTCGGGCATGTCCAGCCGAGATCGATCCGCCTTGAAGCTCGGTTTGAACTCGTTCGGGTAACTCCAAAAGTCGCAACAGATTGGCAATGGTGGAACGATCGATTTTGAGTCGCTTCCCCAGATCTTCCTGCGTAGACTGATGTTGATCGAGGTAACGGCGGAAGGAGAGCGCTTTTTCGATTGCGTTTAGATCTTTACGCTGTAAGTTTTCGACGATGGCCAATTCGGCGACGAGACGATCATCGGCTTGTCGAACGCGGGCTGGAATTTGGCTCCAACCGGCTTGAATTGCCGCTCTTAGACGGCGTTCACCGGAGATTAACTGCCAGCGATCCTCAACGCGTCGGACCAGGACTGGCTGGAGCATATCGTGTTCTTTGAGACTCTCCGCCAGGGAAGTGATTTCACTTTCACTGAACTCGCGACGAGGCTGAAAAGGGTTGTCATCGATTTCGTGAACACTCAGCAGTAACAGATCTCCGTCTTTCGCGACTGAAGCTTCGCTGGCAGCACCGTGATCGGGCTGGAATTCACGATTCGGTGGCAGTTCCGATTGCTCTGAATCGTGTGGATCGGTAGCGGTTTGTCCATGTTCGTTCGGGGTGTGGAGCCGGGGAGAGGCTACGT
>JAAETT010000316.1 GCA_024228115.1 bacterium | reverse complement strand
CACGACGGCTCCGAGACCATCGGTGACTCCTTCTCGTACACCATCGATGATGCCTCGGGCGCAACCTCCAACGTCGCCAGTGTGACCGTCACGGTCACGCCCCAGAACGACGCCCCCACCGCCGCCAACGACTCGGCTTCAGTCAACGAGGGTGCGAGCGTCGTCATCGACCTCTCGGGAAATGACACCGATCCCGACAACGCCCTCGACCTCTCCTCGATCGTCATCACGAGTGCTCCGGCGAACGGCACCCTGGTCGACAATGGTGATGGCACGCTGACCTACACTCACGACGGCTCCGAGACCGTCGGCGACAGCTTCTCCTACACCATCGACGATGTCTCCGGCACCACCTCCAACGTCGCGGCCGTCACCCTCACGATCAACCCGATCAACGATTCCCCCACCGCGGTCGCGAACGCCGCCTCGGTCGACGAAGGCGCGAGCGTCGTCATCGATCTCGCGGGCAATGACACGGATCCGGACGACGGCCTGGACTTGACCTCGATCGTCATCACGAGCGCCCCCGCCAACGGCAGCCTGGTGGACAACGGCGATGGCACCCTCACCTACACACACGATGGGTCCGAGACCGTCGGAGACTCCTTCTCCTACACCATCGACGACGTCTCCGGTGCTACCAGCAACGTCGCCAGCGTCACCGTCACCGTGAATCCCTTGAGCGATCCACCCACCTCAGTCAACGATTCAGCCACGGTCGACGAGGGCAGCTCGGTCGTCGTCGACCTCGCGGGCAACGACACGGACCCGGACGACGCCCTGGATCTGACCTCGATCGTCATCACTAGCGCCCCCGCCAACGGGAGCCTGGTCGACAACGGCGACGGCACCTTCACCTACACGCACGATGGCTCCGAGACGGTGGGAGACAGCTTCTCATACACCATCGACGACGTTTCGGGAGCCACCAGCAACGTCGCCGCCGTCACTCTCACGATCAACCCCATCAACGATGCGCCAACCGCGGTCGCCAACGCCGCCTCGGTCGATGAAGGCGCCGCGGTCATCATCAACCTCACCGGCAACGACACCGATCCCGACAACGCCCTGGATCTTGCCTCGATCGTGATCACCTCGGCCCCCGCCAACGGCAGCCTGGTGGACAATGGTGACGGCACCCTCACCTACACCCATGACGGGTCCGAGACGGTCGGGGACTCCTTCTCCTACACGATCGATGACGTCTCCGGCGCGACCT
>JAAETT010000315.1 GCA_024228115.1 bacterium | reverse complement strand
CCTTGACCACGAGCGGATTGAACTGGATCTGCGAGACGTCGTATTCCGAGGCCTCGCCCGCGTCGTAGCTCCAGGCCAACTCGAGTCCGGTGACGGTATCGCGATTGATCTGATCGAGCGGCGAGTGGTGGGAAACACCGCGATCGCCCAGGTAGGTGCGCCACTCGCGCTCTGCGGCCGAACCCTGGGTGCGGGCCCGTTCGAAAGCAGGCGAGGGCGCATGTTCCCCGGGGCCACATGCGAGCAGTCCGGCGAGAGCAATCCCCCACCTTCTGCTCATGGACGGGAGCAAATCTAGCTCTTCACTCGCTCGGAAAAGGCGGGCACCATCTCCATGTCGCCCATTTCCCAATAGGTCCGAAGGGAGGTGACCTTGCCCTGGTCGTTCACCCGGTAGACGAAGACGCCAAAAATCTTCGAGACGGCACCGTTTTCGAACTGGGTCATCAACGTCCCCACGTTGGCGCATTCATTCCCCGAGACGAGCGAGTGCTGCAGGCTGAAGATCGGACGCACGGCCGCAATGTTCTTGTCCCAGAAGGCGGCGATTGCCTGCTTTCCCCGGTGGCCCTTGCCTTCCGGATCGAGCATGGACTTGCCGATCGGATCCTCGAGGAGTGCGTCGTCCGCGAAGCCGTCGAGCCAGGCCTGCCGGTCGCCGCGGGCGACGGCGTCGATGGAATGCCAGGCCGCGAGGCGGGCGGGGTGCGCGGAGTCGGGGCTCGGTAGCTCGGGCATCGGTCGTCTCCATCAGCCCCGGATCCAAAGGGAAATCCCTCTGGTCGGCGAAGGCCCATGTCGGGCCAGCCACAATGGTCGGGGCGACTGGATTCGCACCCTGCGAACAGGCCAGCCACAATGGTCGGGGCGACTGGATTCGAACCAGCGACCTCTTCGTCCCGAACGAAGCGCGCTACCAAGCTGCGCCACGCCCCGACCGGCGGCTTTGCCGCGCGGGAATATGCCGGTTGCGGCCGGGGGCCACAAGCCGGGCCAGAATCCGGCCCAGGGGGCCTCTGGTGGGTCGCGGCGGCGGATCTTCGCCCTATCATGGCGCGGCGCCCGCCATGGATCCGATTCTCTTTGCAGCATTGATGGCCGCCGCCGTTGCGGTCGGCCTGGCCCTTCCGATCCTCCGTCCCGCCTGGGTGGTGGGGCATCCCCGGCTCGTGCTCGGGCTGGTCGCGCTGAGTTCGGTGCTGGCCGCGGTGCCGTTGGTACGGCTCGAGCCCCTGGGCGTGAACCTGCGCATCGATCCATCCACCGAACCGCTCTTGCCCGCTGGCGATCCAGCTCAGGAGGTGTACCGGGCGGCCGTGCGCAATTTCGGCGACGACGAGGTTTTCGTGATCGCCATGGAGGCGGACGACCTCTTTACCGCAGAGGGGCTCGGACGGCTGCGGCGCATCACCGACGCCATCGACCACCTTCCCGAGGTCCGGACGGTTCAGAGCCTGACGGACGTGGTGGCGTTCCGCTTCGACAGGGAGGCGGATTGGCTCGACATCGCGGATTTCATCGAGGAAATCCCGACCGAGCCCGAAGCATTGGCCGCCATTCGGGAAGAAGCCCTGGCCAACCCACTCTACGCCCGGACGATCCTCTCGGTCGACGGCCGTACGGCCGCCATCAACGTCACTTTTCGCAAGCTGACCGACGAGGAGTTCATTCGCTCGAAGCTCGATGCGCGCATTCTCGAGATCGTCCGAGGCGAGATCGCCGACGGCACGCACCTCTACGTTGCCGGGCGCCCCCATGTGAAGAACCGGGTCTACGAGATGATGCTGCGCGATATGGGGACGCTCATTCCCCTGGCGCTTCTGGTCGTCGCCTTGGGTCTCTACATCGTGTTCGGCACACGGCGAGGGGTGTTGTTGCCGATGGGCACCATCCTGCTGGCCACCCTGTGGACCTTCGGTGCCATCGCCTTCCTCGAACGCCCGCTGACCGTCCTGACCACGCTTCTCGCACCGATGCTTGCGGCGATCGGCAGCGTCTACGGCATCCACGCAGTCACCCGCTACGAAGAAGAGGTCGAGGGAGCGGCCTCGCCAAAAGAGGCAGCACTGCGAAGCCTCGAGCACATGCGTCTGCCCGTCACGGTTGCCGGGCTGACGACGATGATCGGCTTCGCGGCACTCCTCATCACGGACGTTCCGGCGGTCTTCGAAGTGGGTGCCTTCGCCGTCCTGGGAGTGGCTGCGATCACGGTGCTGACCCTGACGATGGTGCAGGCGGCCCTGGCCCTGATGCCGCTTCGTCACGCGGGCTCAGGGACAGCCTTGGCAGCCTCGATTGCTCGACTCCTCGACACCTCGCTGGAGCGTCTTGCATCGCTGGCCGCCCGCCGCTCCGGAACCTGGTTGCTGATCTTCGCTCTGGCACTCGTGGCTTCCCTCGTCGCCATCCCGCGCATCGTGATCGATACCGACTATCTCTCCTTCTTCGACGAGGGCGCGCCCGTGCGCGAGGATTTCGAAGCGGTGAATCGCCTCCTGGCCGGTGCCGTTCCGCTCTTCGTCTCCTTCGAGAGCGAGACGCCGGGTGCTTTCCGCGAGCCCGAGATGCTTCGCGCCATCGAGCGCCTCCAGGATCAAGCGCAGACGATTCCAAACGTCGGCCGCACGCTTTCGATGGTCGACACGGTCCGGGTGATGAACCGGGCCATGGCCAAGGATGACCCGAGCCAGGAGAGAATTCCCGATACGCGAGGCGCGGCAGCCGAGCTTCTCTTCATGACGCCGAAGGGGCATCTGGATCGTTATGCCAACGTGAATCACAGCCGCGCCAATGTGATGGTGCGGACTGGAGCCGTCGGTACGGCCCAGGTTCGCGAGGTGACCGGGCAGTTGGAGGCGTTCGTGGCGGAGATGGAGCTTCCCGAGGGCGTCAGCGCGGCGGTGACGGGCAATGCCCTGCTGCTCTCCCATAGCGCCGACGGGATTGCCCGCGGGCAGCCGCGTACCGTGGGTCTGGCAGCGATCGCCATCTTCATCTTGATCGCACTCTCGTTCGGCTCGATTCGGTTGGGGGCGGTGGCCATGCTTCCGAACCTGGTGCCGGTCGCGATCTACTTCGGAATCCTGGGGTTCGGGGCTGCGCCCCTCTCCCTGCCGACCAGTCTGATCGGCAGCGTGGCGCTCGGCATCGCCATCGACGATACGGTGCACTTCCTGGTGCGCTACGGCAGCGAGCGGCGCCGAGGCCTCACGCCGGAGGAAGCCGCGGCGACTTGCGGTCGTCGGATCGGCCGTCCCATCGCGATCACCTCGGTGATGCTGATGGCCGGGTTCCTGGTCGTGGCACTCTCGGGCTTCGCCACGCTGCGGCAGTTTGGCGTGCTCTCAGCCGTTACGATGGGCATCTGCCTCGTGAACGATCTGGTCCTGCTGCCCGCTCTCCTCGTCCGAACCCGCGCCTGAGCGTCCCTCCGCCGCGTTCAGTGGGATTCCAGTCGGGAGAGGTCGAAGATCTTCCGGTGGAGCTTCGGGTTGGGCTCCATGTCTTCGATGGTCAGGGTGGTGAACGTGTCGAGCTGGAGGTTGCGCATGGTCAACTCCATCGGAATCCAGACCCCGTCGAGCTCCTGCACCTTGTCTGCTGGGGCCATCAGCTTCTTGACCTCGATCTCCTTTTCGTCCCAGTAGAGCGTGAGCAGGGGAACGCAGTGTTCCTTCTCGACGTGGGTCACGAACTTCGAGTAGTCGGAGTTGGCGTGCTCTTTCGGAGTGACCTCTACCACATAGGTCGGCACACCGTCGATCACCTTGTCGGGCAGCCGGGAGTAGTCGCCGTCTTCGATCTCGCGGGGGACGACGTCCTCGAAGGTGAAGTCCGTGCCGAAGACCGCTTCACGGCGCAGATTGACCCGGCGCACGCGGCGGGTGGCTGCCAGGTACACGAACTGGTCGTTCGCGCGGGCTGTGTTGTTCTGGATCAGGTAGCCGGAGAAGCGCAGATCAAAGGGGTCCAGGTACTTGACCAGGGAGCGGGAGAGCACCTGCTTCTCCAGTTCGCGGAAGCTCTTCCAGGTCATTCGAAGCTTCGAGATCTGGGTGGCGCCGCCGCGATCGCCGGAGAGCAGGTTCGAATGCTGGATGTAGGATTCGAAGCGATTGTCCAGCACGCATTGATAGATCTCGCGTCCGGTCAGCTCGGATTGCGGGGTGCCGGCATCCTCGGCTTGGGTCTCGGCCGGAGTTTCGGCGGCCCATGCAGCCGGTTGGGGGGGCGCGACGAGCGCCGCGGCCAGCAAGAGAGCAAACAAGGCTGCAATTCCGGCGGCCGACGGCCACCGGTTGAGAAGGGCGCGCATCTGGACTTCCTCCGACCCGATGTGGGACGCTAGCCCAGCGGGCCGTCGGGGTCAGCCGCGTCGGGCGGCCTCGGCTTCCTCGCGGAGGGCCGCGATCGCTTGGGGATAGTCCTCGGGCTCCGCCTTGAAAATCGCGGTTCCGGCGACGAACGCGTTGGCCCCAGCCGCCGCGGCTCTTCCGATCGTCCCCTTGGCGATGCCGCCGTCGATCTCGATCTCGAGAGCCGGGTTGCGCTCGTCGGCCCAGGCCCGGATCTGGCGAAGTTTGTCGAGACTGCTCTCGATGAACGACTGGCCGCCGAAGCCCGGGTTGACGCTCATCACCAGCACCTGTTCCACGTCCGCGATCACCGACTCGATCGCCACGGCGGGTGTGCCCGGGTTGAGCACCACGCAGGCCTTGGCCCCGAGATCCTGGATCTGGCCGATGGTCCCGTGCAGATGGGGGCACGTCTCGACGTGGACACCCACCCGATCGGCACCGGCTTTGACGTAGTCAGCGATCGAGCGCTCGGGCGCCTCGATCATCAGGTGTACGTCGAGCGGCTTCTGGGTTGCGGCCCGCACGGCCTCTACGACCGGCGGGCCGATCGTCAGGTTCGGCACGAAGTGGCCGTCCATCACGTCGACATGGATCCAATCCGCACCGGCGGCGGAGATATCCGCGATCTCTCGGGCCAGGGCTCCGAAATCGCAGGCCAGGATCGAGGGCGCGATGCGAATGGGCATGTCGTTCAAGCTTTTCGCTCCAGGCGGGCGGCGAAGAAGCCGTCCGTATCATGCCGGTGGGGCCAGGTGGAAAGCCAGCCCGCGTCGCCGATCAGCGGCTGCACCACCTCGGGCAGCGCTTCCGGTTTGCAGGGGGTGAAATCCTTGGCCTCGGTGAGGAAACCCTCCACGACGGCCTCGTTCTCTTCCGGGAGCAGGGTACACGTGCTGTAGACGAGTGTCCCGCCGGGCCGAAGTGCCGCGGCGGACCTGCGCAGGATCTGCTGTTGGATCTCCACCAATCGCCCCACGTTGGCCTCATCGAAGCGCCAACGAGCATCCGGGTTCCGGCGTAGCGTGCCGAGGCCCGAGCAAGGCGCATCGACCAGTACACGATCGAAGAGGGTGCCTTCGTCCGGAAGTGGCCGCGTGGCATCGACCTCACGGGTCTGCACGTTCCCGAGGCCCAATCGGCGAGCGCTGCGTGCGACGAGGCCGAGCCGTCGGGGGTTCCGATCGTAGGCGTCGACCCGGCCCTGCTCACCGACCCGTTCGGCGATGGCGCCGGCTTTGCCGCCCGGTGCGGCACATACATCGAGCACGCGTTCGCCGGGCCGAGGATCGAGAAGCTCTACGACGAGCTGGGAGCCTTCGTCCTGGATCGTGAAGCGCCCCTCGAGGAACGCAGGATCATGGCCCGGGTAGCCGTGGTGGCCAAGATTCACACCGAGCGGTGCATACCGGCAGGCCTTCACGTCGGGCAGGCGACTGCGCAGCTCGTCGAGCAGGGTTTCGCGATCCGTCCGCTGGGGATTCAGCCGGGCGACGAGGGGCGGCACCTTGTTCGATGCTTCGGCCAGGAGCGCAGCTTCTTCTGGCCCCAACCGTGCGAGCCAACGCTCCGCGATCGGTGACGGAAGGGAGAGGGCATCGACCAGATGCCCGCAAGCATCGTCTTCGAGACTGGGCATCGGAATCGTCTCGTGGCCTCGCGCCAATCGACGCAACACGGCGTTCACCAGTCCGGCTGCTCGCGAGACTCCGAGCGCCCTCGCGCAGCGTACAGTCTGGTCGACGGCAGCCGACGATGGGACCGAGTGTTCGAAGACGATTTGATAGGCCCCGACGCGTAAGAGCGTCGTTACGAGGGCTTCGAGCCGCTCGTTGGGTCGGTCGAGGACGGCGCGCAGCAGCGCGTCCAGGTGACCGCGCCAGCGCAGGGTGCCGTAAACGAGTTCGGTGACGAAAGCACGATCGCGGGGCGAGAGGCCACTGCGCCGCAGGGCTCCCGAGAGGGCGAGATCGGCGTAGGCCCCGGCGCGTTCGACTCGTTCGAGCACACGCACCGCGACGATCCGGGCTTGTGTCGGGGGCGCCCCCCGGCGCGGGCCGGCACTGGCCTGGGCGCCCCTGCGGCGCCGACGTGAAACCTCGCGGCTCATCCGTTCGCGCCTTCACCGAGACGGGTACCGCTCTGCAGGCCCCGACCCCGTTGGAACTCGCCGATGTCCAGGACTTTTCCGCCCGGCCGTTGCAATCGCAGGGGGCGGAGCCAGCCGCTTCCCGTTGCGATGCGCGGCGCCTCGTCATCGATGACGACGGTGCCGGGAGCGCAGGCGTCATCCCCGACCTCGGCGCGAGCTGCCAGGATTCGCAATGGCTCACCGTTCCACTCACTGAACGCGCCTGGCCGCGGCGCCATCGCGCGAATCCGCTGGACCAATGCGCTCGCGTCGTCGCTCCAATCGAGGTGAGCGTCCCTCCGTTCGATCTTCGGGGCCAGGCTGGCGCGGGTCGGGTCCTGCTCGGTCCACGTCACGCGATCTTCGGCAATCCGGTCGAGGCCTTCGGTGATGGCGTCGGCGGTGAGCTGCGCGATGCGTTCTGTCAGGCTTCCGCAATCCTCATCCGGGCCGATCTTCGTGCGCTTCTCGAGGGCGACCGGGCCGGCATCCATCTCGCGCTCGACCCGCATCACGGAAACCCCGGTCTCCACGTCACCGGCCAGCAGCGCATGGGCGATGGGCGCCGCGCCGCGATGCCGCGGCAGCAGGCTCGCGTGCCCGTTGATCAAATAACCCAACGACGGGAGTTGGCGGATTCGCTTCGGCAGGAACTGCCCGAAAGCCACGACCACGCCCAGGTCGGGCAGGGTGGCCGCCAGGGTCTCAGCGACCTCCTGGGTGCCGACCTTCTCGGGCCGGAAGAGCGGAACGCCTGCTGCAAGGGCATGGCTGGCGACGGGGGACGGCGATGTCTTGCGTCCGCGTCCGCGTCGGCGATCGGGCTGGCTCACCACACCGACCACCGGATGTCTTCCGGCCAACAAGCGGGCGAGTGTCGGAACCGCAAACTCAGGGGTTCCGAAGAACAGCAGTCGCAAGCTTCGCGCACTCAGAACGCGCCGCTCTCGGCAACGTCTTCTTCCTCGAGCTTCAGCGCCTTCTTCCGTTTCTTCGTGTACAAGCCGCGCTTCAACCGGCTGATCCGATCGACGAAGAGCACGCCATCGAGATGGTCGATCTCGTGTTGAAAGCAGACGGCCCTGAGATCGTCGCACTCTTCCACGTGTTCGTTGCCTTCGAGGTCGATGTATCGAACCTTGACCCGGGCTGCCCGCTCGACCTCGGCCTGGAAATCCGGCACCGAGAGGCAACCCTCGGTCCAGAGCACACTGCCCTCGCGTTCGAGGATCTCGGGATTGATGACCACCTGGGCGTCGCGGTCGTTGCCTTCTTCCGTCCACTCCGTATCCATCACGACCATGCGAATGGCTTCGCCCACCTGGGGAGCCGCGAGGCCGATTCCGGGCTCGTCGTACATGACCTCGATCATGTCCGCGGCGAGTTCGCGCAACTCCTCCGTCACGTCTTCGACGGGGGCCGAGAGGCGTTTGAGACTAGGATCGGGGAAGAGGAGCACCGGGCGGAGCGCCATGGCGGGCAACGTAGCAATCGGCCTCAGAGGGTGTCGACGGAACCGGGCGATTCAGGGCCCATGCTGCGAGGCGTCGGCAACGCCAGACGCTCCCCTCTCTACAGCATGTCCACCGGATGCAGATCGATACTTGCCCGGATGCCGCCCGGCACGCGCTCGAGCGCCGCCGCCACCTGCTCGGCGGCCTTGCGTACCACCTGCGGGTTGCCGTGCTTGAGCAGCACCTGGAATCGGTACCGGCCGCGCAACCGCGAGATGGGGGAGGGCGCCGGGCCGAGCACTTCGCAAGGGGTGTCGCCTGACGCGTGCTGGGCCAGGGAGGCAAGGCGCTCGGCAAAGCCGGCTGCGCGTCCTTCGTCTTCCGCGCTCACGCGTACCTGGGCCAGGTACCCGAGCGGCGGGTAGCCGAGGCTCGCCCGGTGGCCGAGTTCTTCCCGGTAGAAGCCTTCGTAGTCGTGGGTGGCGACGGGTGCGATGGCGTAGTGATCCGGACTCGACGTCTGCAAGATCACGCGCCCGGGCAGCCCTCCGCGGCCGGCTCGGCCGGCGACCTGGGTGAGTAGCTGAAACGTCCGCTCGGCGGCGCGGAAATCCGGGAAGTGAAGGCCGAGGTCGGCATTGACGACGCCCACCAGACGAACCCCAGGAAAGTCGTGGCCCTTGGCCACCATCTGGGTGCCGATCAGGATGTCGATGGCGCCCTCGCGCAGGCCGCGCAGGATCTCTTCGGTCGCTCCCCGGGGCCCAGCCGTGTCCCGATCCAATCGCGCCGTCCGGGCGTCTGGCAGATGCACGCGCACCTCTTCTTCGAGCCTCTCCGTTCCGATGCCTAGCAACGCCGTCGAGTCTGCACCGCATTGAGGACACAGCTCCGGCGGTGCCTCGCGGTGGTCGCAGTAATGGCAACGCAGCTGGTTCTGGCCGGCATGGTAGGTGAGCGAGATGTCGCAATGCTTGCAGCGGCAGACGTACTGGCATTCGAAGCAGGCGATCTGGGTCGAGAAGCCGCGGCGATTGAGTAGCAGGATGGCCTGGCCGCCTTCTCGCGTCGTCTCGCGTAGGCCGCGCAGCAGGCTGCTGCCGAGGATCAGCTTGCGGCCGCGGGGCAGGGCGGCCCGTTCCTCCCGCAAATCGACCAGTTGGACTCCGGGCAGGGGCTGACCACTCGGCCGATGTTCGAGGCGTAGATGTCGAATGCGCTGCCGCTCTGCGGCGTAGCGCACCTCGAGGGAGGGCGTGGCCGAGCCCAGGATCAACGGGCAGCCCTCGGCCCGCGCACGGCGTGCTGCGAAGCGCCGGGCGTGATAGCGGAAACCCTCCTCGTTCTTGTAGGCGCTGTCGTGTTCTTCGTCGATCACGATCACGCCGAGATCATGCAGGGGCGCGAAGAGTGCCGAGCGTGCGCCGACGGCGATCGGGACGTCGCTGCGGCGCAAGCGCTCCCATTGGGCCAGGCGTTCGCTCGGCTTGAGACCGCTGTGCAAGACAGCAAGGGCATCACCGAAGCGGGCGCGCAGGCGTCCGAGAATCTGGTGTGTGAGCGTGATTTCGGGTACCAGCACCAGTGCCTGACGTTTGCGATCCAGGGCTTCGGCGATGGCCTGCATGTAGATCTCGGTCTTGCCGCTGCCGGTCACGCCGTGCAGAAGGAACGTCTCGGGTTCCCGGTTCTCGATCGCCGTGCCAATCGCTTCGCACGCGGCGCGTTGCTCGGGCGTCAGGATGACTTCCTTGTCGGGCTCCCGCTTCTCTGCGCCGGGAAGCACATCGCGTTCCGAGAGTTCGACCAGGCCTCGTCGTTGGAGACTTCGCAAACCCGCGGAGGCGCGCGGGAAGCGCTCGGCCAGGGCGGCTACCGAGGAGGGCCCCGCCTGCAGGGCCTCGACCAGTTCCGCCTGGCGCGGAGCACGGGCCAGAGGCCCCACCAGCAGGGCCTCCGGATCACAGCCGGGGGCCAACTGGGCCCAACGCTCGCGCGGAACCCGGCTCCGCGGGCCGCGCTCGTCGAGCACGCGGTGGATCAGCCCGTCCTGCTCCCACGCGCCCAGCCGATCGGCCAACTCCGGCGCGCGCCGTGCCAGCTCCGACGTGGTTCGCGGCCGGCGGCCCAGCCAGTCGAGGAGCGCTGCCTCCTCGTCGCGAATGGCACCGACACGCAACGCCTCCTGCCCCCGCGGTGCCAGGGCCAGGGCGCGCACCGTCCTCGCGGTGCCGCCCGGCGGGAGGGCGGCATGCAATGCGATGCCCGGAGGGCAGAGCACCTCACGGGCCTCCTCGAGCAGGGCGGCCATCAGAGGCGGCGGTATGGCCGGGCTGCCATCGAGGAGCTTCTGTATGGGCTGCAGGCGCCGTCCGTCCAGCTCTGCGGGGCCGACGCTGACGACCAGGCCGACCATCCCCTGGCCGCCCGCACGCACCCGAACCCGGCAGCCCACGAGGGCTTCGCTTGCCAAGTCGGCCGGAACCGCGTAGTCGAAGAGCTGATGGGAAGGGACCGGAAGCGCCACCCGGGCGCAGTCGCGCTCCGGGTCTTGCGACTCCTGCGCTTCATCCGGAAACAGGTTCCCCGTCATCGCAGCTGATTGTAACGAGATGGAGGGCAAGCATGAGAAAGGGCGCGCGCATCGTTCGTCAGGGCCAGCGGCGGGTGCTGCGCATCGACGATACCTTCGCCTCCACCTACGAGCCCGGCCGTGTCACGACCGGCTCGGTCTGGGACGCGATCGCCTCCGGCGTCCTCGCCGTCCCATCGAAACGCCGCCGACGGGTGCTACTGCTCGGGCTCGGCGGTGGAAGTGCTGCCCGGATCGTGCGTGCGCTGGCGCCGGAGGCCGTCATCGTCGGTGTCGAGCTTTCTGCGGACGTGGTGCGCCTGGCCCAGGAACATCTCGATCTGGACGCCCTCGGTCTCGATGTGCGCGTTGGTGATGCCCGCGAAGTGGTTCGCAGCGAGCGTGCGCGGTACGACGCGATCCTCGAGGATGTCTTCGTCGGCAGCGGTCGAAATGCCTACAAGCCGGAGGGTCTGCCGCATCCGCTGCTGGATGAGGCGAAGGCACTTCTGCGGCCCGGAGGTGTGCTCGTCTCGAATGCTCTCGATGAAGCGAGCGACGTAAGGAAAGCCATGACCGACCTCTTCCCAAACGTCGTCGAGGTTGGCCTCGCCGATTTCGACAATCGCATCTACGTCGGGAGCGACATTCGGCTCACCGCAAGAGATCTGCGTCGCGCTGTCGCCGAAGACGCTGTGCTCGGTGAGACACTTTCGCAGCTTCGATTCCGCAGCCGCTAGGTCCCCGTTAGGCTCCGCCGGGGGCTCCCAGGAAGTGGAGCACCGTGCGATTGAACTCCTGGGCGCATTCGGCCATCACCAGGTGGGCGCCCCACGCCAAGGTGACCAGGTGTCCGTTCGGAATCTCGTCCGCCAACTCGCGTGAGAACTTCGACGGGGTGAGCTGATCCTGACGCCCACAGACCACCAACGTCGGGTGCTCGATCTTCCGTAGGCGGTCGTAGGTATCGTGGGAGAGGCAGGCATCGCATTGGCGCGCCAGAAGGTCGGCATCGAGCTGCAGTTCATGGCCGGGAAAGCTGCGACTCATCGCCTCGATCAGGTCTGCCTGCTCCAGGGTTTCGTCCTGCAGCGTCCAGAGCAATCGCTCGCGGGTGAAGACTTCCGGCGAAGTTCCGTGTCGCGCCATCTCTCGCCACTTCTCGAGCAGCATCCTTCGCTTCGCGTCCGGCCGCGCATAGGTGCCGACCAGTACGAGCCGGTCCACCCGTTCCGAGAACCGGAGGGCCAACTCCTGAGCCGTCATTCCGCCAAGGAATGCACCCAGCACGTGAGTCTTGCGTATGCCAAGGGCTCCGAGCAGCCCATCCAGATCCCCTGCCAGATCCGCCGTCGTGAACGGCCCGCCTGGATCCTCGCTCTCTCCGACTCCACGGTTGTTGAAGAGCACCAACCGGTGTCGAGCGGAGAGTTCCGGCACCTGCAACGGATGCCATCCCTGGCACGATCCGGCCAACCCCATCACCAACACCAGCGGGGGAGCAAGCTCCGGCCCGTGCAGCTCGTAGTAGACCTTCCGCCCGGAAACCTCGATCAAAGGCATGGCGGAAAGATACCGCGATCTTCAGTACCGGCGCAGCCACGGAGCACGCGGCGAGTGGGCCGGGGGCTGGAGGCACTCCTGAAGTCGCAGCTACCGCGACAACCTCTTCAGGTCGGAAAGCACCGTCTTCGCCACGGCTTTCAGGGTCTCGAAAACCCCTTCGCCCGTCGTCGCGCTCGCCTCGAAATCCTGCACGCCCAAGGTGTTCAGCTGGCGCCGAAGTTCGTCGAGCGGCGCGGCGTTCGGAAGATCCCGCTTGTTGTACTGGATCACGAACGGAATCTTGTCGAGTTCGTAACCCTGGTCGCGGAGGTTCACCTTGAGGTTGTCGATGCTCTCGAGGTTCGCCTCCATGCGTTCGATCTGGCTATCTGCCACGAAGACCACACCGTCCACGCCCTTCAGGATCAGCTTGCGGCTGGCGTCGTAGAAGACCTGGCCCGGCACGGTATACAGGTGAAAGCGCGTCTTGAAGCCGCGAATCTGGCCGAGCGCGAGCGGAAGGAAATCGAAGAAGAGGGTGCGCTCGGTTTCAGTCGCGAGCGAGATCATCTTCCCCTTCAGGTCGGGGTTCGTCTTGGTATAGATGAACTGCAGGTTCGTCGTCTTGCCGCACAGCCCGGGGCCGTAGTAGACGATCTTGCAGTTGATCTCGCGGGACGAATAGTTGATGAAGGACATGGGGCCTGCTCGAAGCTACGTGGAGCTACTCGGAAAAAAGGTTGTCGATGTCGTCGTCGGTGATCTCGGCAAAGGGAGATTTCGTGGTCCCCGTTGCCGCTTCTTTTTCGGCCTTCTTCTGGATTTCTTCGAAGACCTTGCCCATCTCGGCGCCGGCCTTCTTGACCCGCAGCCGCACGAGGCCGAGTGAGCTTCGATCGTCGAAGACGACCACGAGAATGATGCGGCCCCCGACCAGGGTGATGTGCAGGTTGTCCCGCGTGCCCTGGTGGAAGTGGACCGGAAAATCTTCCTCGCCGATGATCTTCGCGAGTCCACCGGTCGCCGCGATGCTGCCCGCGGTGAGGGAGGCCAGACTCGTGGTATCGATTCCGCGAACCTCGCCGGCTTCGGCGATCAGCTGACCATTCTTGTCGACTACGAAGACGCCTTTGGCGTTGGCGTCCCGCACCAGCCGTTGGATGACGGCGAGGATCTTCTTGAAATCCTCTTCGTACATCACGAGCTGTGTGTCCATCATCGTGCGATCCCCTGCCGCTTCAGCCGAATGTGGATTTGCCGAGTTCGGCAACAACCATCGTAACTGTCCGGGTTTGAAGGGCTCTTTCGAGCCACGGTACCCTCGCCCGGAAAGCCCGGCAAGCCGCCCGGCCGCTCCTCCGATCGGACGACGAGGGCGCGGGCTTTAGCCCTCCCGGGCGGCTCCCAGCCGGCGTGGGGCGGCCTCCCGTCATTCCAGGACCTGTCGGTTCTGGATGGAACGCCCGACCGTCACGTGATCGGCATATTCCAGGTCGCCGCCCATGGGCATACCGTAGGCGATCCGGCTGAGGCGCACGCCCAGCGGGCGCAGCCGTTCGGCCAGGTAGGCCGCAGTGGCGTCGCCCTCGGCATTCGGATTGGTGGCGAGAACGACCTCGTGGACGTTGCCGCTCCGCGCTCGCGCTTCGAGCTCAGCGATGTGCAACTCCTCTGGACCCACGCCATCGATCGGCGAGAGCGCCCCTCCCAGCACGTGGTAGACGCCCTTGAAGCTCCCGCTCCGCTCGATCGCGGCCCGATCCGCCGGCTCTTCGATCACGCAGATCTGTGCATGGTCCCGGGCATCGCTGGCGCAGATGCCGCAGGGCGAGACCTCGGTGAGATCGAAGCAATGCTCGCAAAGGACGATCTCCTGCTTCACGCGCCGAATGGCTTCGGCCAGTTCGATGACCAGCGTCTCCGGCGCGGAGAGCATGAAGAAGGCCAGGCGGGTGGCAGATTTTTCGCCGATACCCGGCAGCCGACGCAAGGCGCCGATCAGCCGCTCGATCGGAGGCGGAGCGTTCAAACGTTGCCCGCCGGGGGCCCACCGGGCCCCCCAATTCCACCCATGCCCGGGATGCCGGCCATGACGGCGGCCTTCTGCATCTCTTCCTGGACCATGCGCTGGGCAGAACCGAGTGCGGCGTTGACGGCAGCGGCGACCAGATCCTGGAGCATCTCCCGGTCGCCACCCGCCACCAGGGCCGGCTCGATGTTCAATTCCTGGACGCGCAGATCACCACGGACCACCGCAGTGACCATGCCGCCGCCCGATTGCGCGGAGACCGTCCGGCGGGCCAGATCCTGCTGGAGCGAGGCCAGCTTGGTTTGCATTTCCTGTGCCTTGGCGAGCAGGTCACCCAGGTCTTCTTGGTTCATCGCTTCATCCTCGAGGAGGGCTGGAGGGCCCGGTTCATCCGACCTCCGGCGTGGTGCCGCCACCCGTTGGTTTGATCTCCAGGATCTCGGCTCCCAGAATGTCGAGCGTGTCGTTCACGGCCGGATGATTGAGAGCTTCCTGGCGCTTGCGGCGGCCTTCAGGGGTCTGCTCCGAAACACTTTCGGATCGCCCCGCGGTCGCCGGCCCTCCCTCTTCGGCCGTCTGCAGTTTCACGTCCAGGGCGTGGCCAAAGAAGCTCTCGCAGACAGCCACCAGTTCGCCGACCCGGGATTGCAGGCGCCGCGCGGCGATTCCGGAGGGAAGCTCGATCCGCAACCGGGTGTCGTTGCACTCGAGGAGGGACCCGCCTTCGAGGGCGGCGAAGAGACCGCGGTTCGCTTCCTGTGCGAAGGCGCGCAGGCGGTCGTAGACGAGGGGGAGAGGCGCATCTCTCGTGGCTGCGCTGCCCGAGGCAGCGGCTGTCGGCGGGGGCGGTGTTTCCGGGGCCTTGGCGGGCGGCGTCTCCCGGGGCTTTGCCGCTGCCCGCTCCTGCGCAGCCGGCGGCTCGGGCGTCGGCCGGGGTTCCGGCGTTGGCGGAGCTACCTGTGCTTCGGATGCCGCCGGCGAGGCCGCCTGTGCTTCAGCCGCTCCTGGGCGGGAGGTCGCCTCGGGTCGTTCGCTCGCGACATTCCGCTGGCTCCCGCCGGCGGGGCCTCCACTGCCGCTACCACCGGACGGCCCTCCTCCGCCACCGCGGAGCTGCCTCTCCAGGGCGTCGATGCGCCCCAGGAGCTGTTCGACCTGATCGCCCGAGGGCATCGTGGCCAGCCGCACGAGCGCGACCTCGAGCACCGAGAACGGATCCGGCGCCCACGCCAGGTCTTCTTGTTCCTTCAACAATGCACGGAACATGCGCCGCAGGCGCGCCTCTTCTGTCAGCCCGGAGAGCTTGCGGAGGGCTTCGACCTCGGCGTCGGCGCCTTCGACCAGGCCGGCCTCGGGAGCGACCCGAAGTACCACGAGATCTCGCAGCAGGCCTAACAACTCTCCGCCCAGGCGCTTGGCGTCGACGCCGCTCTCCCAGGCATGTCGGCAGGCCGTGAGTGCGTCGCCGGCGTTGCCTTCGATGCAGCCGGTGACGATCGCCAGCAGCACGCTGCGATCGATCAGGTCGAGAACCTCAGCCACCCGTGAATCGTCGACCTTCTCGCCGCCGAACGCGATCAGCTGGTCGAGCAGCGTCAGGGAATCGCGCATCGAACCGTCGCCGGCACGTGCTACGGCAAGCAGGCTCGTCTCCGAAACCGACAAGCCCTCGGCCTCGGCGATCCGACCGAGATTCTCCGCCACTTCGGCGGTGGCAATGCGCCGCAGGTCGTAACGCTGGCAGCGGGAAACGACGGTGAACGGGATCTTCTCCGGGTTGGTCGTGCAGAAGACGAACAGGCTCTCGGGCGGAGGCTCTTCGAGGGTCTTCAGCAACGCGTTGAACGCCGGCGTCGAGAGCATGTGGACTTCATCCACGATGAAGATCCGATGCTTGCCCGGCGCCGCGGCGTAGCGGATCGATTCGATGATCTCGCGTACGTCATCGACGCTCGTGCGGCTGGCGGCGTCGATCTCCTGCACGTCCACCGACGTACCCGCCTGGATTTCCAGGCAGGCGGGATCTTCCGGATCCGGGCTGTCCGTCGGGCCCTTCTCCGCATTCAGGCAGGCAGCGAAGATGCGCGCCAGGGTCGTCTTGCCGGTACCCCGAGGACCCGTGAGCAGGATGGCGTGGGGAATCCGGCCGGAGCGGATCGCGTTCCGCAGCGGCGTGGTGACGTGATCTTGCCCGATGACCTCGTCGAAACCCCGGGGGCGATACTTCCTGGCCAGGACCTGATAGGACACGTTGGGGGAGGGCCTCCGCGCCGTTCGGCGCTCATCGTGCACCGCGGAGAAGGAAGATCGCAGGGCACCCCCAACCGCAACCGGCGTCTTGCTGCCGCTGCTTCCTTCCGGACCTGACGGGGTTCACAGGGCACCGAGCTCGGCCGGGACCCTGCGATCATCCTTCTCCGCGGAGGCGTCATAGAGTAGCGGCGGGTACGGTCCTGCCCCATGGCCCTCGTGGATCGGGTTCTGGCAGCCGAACGGCGTCTCATTCAGGAACTGGCGCCGCTTCGCTTCGCGGCTCCGGTGACCCACGTCTACAACCCGCTCATCTACGCCGCACGGCCCCACCGGGCCTATTTGCGCCGCTTTGCAGGGACGCCCAAGCGCGTCGTCTATCTGGGGATGAACCCGGGGCCCTACGGGATGGCCCAGACGGGGGTGCCCTTCGGTGAGATCGCGCTCGTGCGCGATTGGATGGGGATCGAGGCTCCCGTCGGTCGGCCGACCCCGGAGCATCCCAAGCGCCCCATCGAGGGTTTCGCCTGCACCCGGAGCGAGGTGAGCGGCGCCCGCCTGTGGGGCGCCATCGCGGAGCAGTACGACACGGCCGAGCGCTTCTTCCGAGGCGCCTTCGTCGCGAACTATTGCCCGCTCGTCTTCATGGAGGAGAGCGGGAAGAACCGCACGCCGGACAAGCTGGCGCCCGGGGAACGGGATCCTGTCTACACCGCCTGCGATCAACACCTTCGTCGCCTGGTTTCGCTGCTCGAGCCCGAGTGGCTGATCGGCATTGGCAAGTTTGCCGAAACCCGGGCGCGGGATGCCCTGGACGGAATGGAGGTGAAGATCGCGAGCATCCTCCACCCGAGCCCCGCCAGCCCCGCGGCGAATCGCGGCTGGGCACCCCAGGCCAGGAGGCAGCTCAAGGAACTCGGTATCTGTTAGCTTTTCGCGCCATGAACCACGCACCCTTTCTCACACGGCGACGATTCCTCCACACGACCGGCGCGGGCGTAGTGCTCGCGGGGCTGGCGCCTGCCGAGCTGCTCCGAGCCGACGCGGGTCCCCTCGGTGATGCGCATCGCAAGGCCATGGCCGAGAGCCCCCTCGTCTATGTCTCGCCGCTTCGCAGCGACGGTGCGGAGAGCACCTGCCACGGGGAAGTCTGGTTCGTTGCGGATGGAGACGATCTGCTGGTCGTGACGGCGAAGGAGCGCTGGAAGGCCGTGGCGATCGAGAAGGGGCTCTCCCGCGCGCGGCTCTGGGTGGGCAACCACGGTGTCTGGACGACGTCCGATGGTGCCTTCAAGAAGTCGCCGACCTTCGCGGCGAAGGCACGCGTGGATGCGGACGCCCATGCCGCGGCGCTCGGGAAGTTCGGAGCCAAGTACCCGGCCGAATGGGCCAAGTGGGGGCCGCGTTTCGAGAAGGGCCTGTCCGACGGTAGCCGGGTGCTGCTCCGCTATTCGCCGACGGGCGCCTAGCGTCGAGCGTCGGCCAGTCCTGGTCTGCGACTCGGGAAGCGGGCTAGAGCAGGGCGAATAGAACCAGCGCACTGGCCAGGCCGATCCACGCACTGCGGCGCAGGGTGTCCTGACCGATCCCGCCCAGGGCCTCCTTGCCCGGGACGCCGGCGAAGGCTCGTCGGATCACCGGGAATTCGATCGTGCTCGCGAAGACCGCAAAGCCGATGCCGCCGCATTGCACGGCGATCTGCCCCGGGGAGTCGCCCGGCAACAGCGCGAACCAGGCAAGGGCCACGAACCAATGAGCCAGGTTTCCGCCCATGCTCATGGCCCGGAAGTGCTCTTCCCGGCTTCGCTCGAAATCGAACATGAAGAGCGGCACGAAACCCTTCGCAGGTGAAACCGGCGCGGTACCTCCCGAGAGCCGCGCGCCCGCGAAATGTCCCCACTCGTGAGCAAGTGCCGTCACGGCTGCGCCCACCAGCAGCCCACCGATCGCACTGAGGACCGCGCCGAGCCCCACGCCACTCGCCAGATACCAGGCATCGGCTCCGGCCCAGACCGAGAGCAGGGCGACGGCCACGGCGATGTCTCGCAGCGCGACCGTGGAAATCGCGGAGGCATCGGCGGGGACCGTATCCGTCTCCTTGCGGGCTGCGTCGACAGACGGATCGGGAGCCGGGGTCGTGCTGGCCATCTCTTGCCTCCGGTGAACTGGCGGAAGGCTAGCGCCGATCGAGAGGCCGACGGCCCTGCGGGGGTTCGCTAGCTTTCTGGGCTCCTCGCGGAGAGGTGGCGGAGTCCGGTTGAACGTGCCTGACTCGAAATCAGGTGTACTCGCAAGGGTACCGTGGGTTCGAATCCCACCCTCTCCGCCATTCCGGGCACTTAGGCGATCCGGCAGACGCGGGCCGCAAACGCCTCTGACGTTTGTGGGCAGCGTGTTCGGCCTATTCCTGCGACCTCATTTTCTTGAGAAAATCTCGGACATGAGCCCGACGGGCCCGTGATCCCGCCCCCGACCTCCCACCGGGTGTCCGAGCCAGCTGTCACCGGCTGGTCGCCGATCGACGACCAATTGCCGTCCCACCTCGGAGCCCGTAGTCGATCCCGCCGAAAACCGTCAACGATCTCCATGGCCTTCCGGATGGCGCGCGTCCTGGATCGAATGGCACGCGGCTTGCGAATGAGAAGCCGCAATGACACCTCTGCTTACAGAACGCGATGCCTCGGCTGCGCTCGGCTTGAGCGTGCGCACACTCCAGAAGTGGCGACTCCAGGGTTGCGGGCCACGCCTCCTGAAGCTCGGAAACGCCGTCCGATACGCCCAGGCAGATATCGATCAGTTCGTCGCCCACGCAAGGCGTCGATCAACGTCTGATACGGGCGGGCCAGGCAGGGGTGAGCCGCGGCCACCCACCGGGTAGGGAACGCGGTGGGCGACGATCACGCGCCTCAGCTCTGACCGCCGGGATCCAGGTGCGCTCACACCGACGGATCCCCAATGCCTGCCGGTCTTGGCTGTCTCATCTGTCTGGAGGGCGAGGGTTGGTGATCGCGAACCTCGGACGGCAGTTCGGGGGATGCCGGCCCTCCTGAAGGATCTCCACCCGTCCCGCGGACGCAGCCAGGCCGACAGCCACGGGTCCACCTCAGCCGCCAGGTAACACTTGCCTCACATTGCCGTCCCGAAGGAAGCTTGCGTAGGCTCAAGGAAGGGGCATCAGCAAGAGTGGAGCGAGGCGATGGAGGCCTTTGGACCGACAGTCTTGGTTGTCGATGACCGGGCGCAGTCGCGGGCTCAGATCTCGCGGAGGTTCAAGGAGAGGGGCTTCCGGGTTCTAGTGATATGATTCATAAATAAAGGGCACTATTGGACTATCCACGTTACCCTCGCGGCGAACGGCCAGAGGGGCACGATGCGGGTCGCAGCCGAGATTCACCTCAGCAAGAGCCAGCGGGCGATGCTTCAGCAATGGTCCAGAAGCCGGAAGGTCGCGGTGCGGCAGGCGCAACGCGCCAAGATGATCCTGCGAGCTGCGGAGGGGAAGTCGAATCAGGAGATCGCTGCCCAACTCGGCGTAAAAGTCCACACCGTAGGACGTT
>JAAETT010000314.1 GCA_024228115.1 bacterium | reverse complement strand
CCGGAATTCGCGCTTCTGGCGACACGTAGCTGAACATCGCAGACTGGTCGTGATCGGTTCCGCGCATCTCTCACCCCCTGATCATGCGTGTACCAACCGATTGGCGGACCCGCACGGGGTTTTTCCGCAGCCTGCTAGAGCTCGAACGATGTGGGGGAGCTGGCTATGGAATGCCCCGAAAGCGCTGGCTCCCGAAGGCTGCAAGTCCGCAACATCCAGACGCTTCAGGGCATTTCGCTGTCCCGACTGTTTCCCGTCAGCAGAAGTCGGGCAAGCGCGTGCTGCCCACGGAGACATGTGATCCCGATCCTCCTTCAGCGAGCCCCGAGCTGCGCTGCTGGTGCTAGGCCTGCTGATCATGGGTGTCGTGCTCGCACCCTTCGCCATCACCGTCGATGAGCAAGGAGAGGCGTCGATCTAGGGAGACGAGGAGGCCGGGAAATCCTGACACCAGTGACGTCCCGAGCGAACCGGGTCGGCCTGGGGCGTGGTGCCTTCGAGAGCGGCCTGAAGACGAGTGTCGCGCCCGTACACGTCGTCGAAGAACTCGACCTCGGCATCGGCGGCGACGCGCGCGGTCAGGTACGTCACATACAAGGGCACTGCCGCGCCCAGGCCGACATCGAGCGTCTCCCCGGAATCGATCTCGGCGTCGATGCGCTTTCGGCTCCACCCCGGGTCGTCGGCTAGCAGAGCCGTGGCCAGTTCACGCGGTTCCTCCAGGCGCACACAGCCCCAAGTGAAGGCGCGTTGCCGGTTCGGGAAGAGGTGGCGCACCGGCGTGTCGTGGAGGTAGATCCCGTTTCCGCTCGACACGTCGAAGCGGATGCGGCCCAGGGCGTTCTGCGGACCCGGTTGCTGGCGCAGTTGCAGCCCCATTTGCTCGGGGTCCAGGGCCTCCCAGTCGATCGCCGCCGCGGGAATCGGCTCCGAGGCGCGACCCTCCACGAACACCTCGTAGCCGTTCCCTGCCAGGAAGTCGGGGTCCTCGAGGATCCTCGGAAGCAGCTTCTGCGCGGTAATGCTCCTCGGAACATGCCACGGCGGGTTGATCCTCAGACCCGTGATGCGGCTGTGAAGCAGCGGCGTGGGGTGCTCGGGCGTGCCGGCCATCACGCGCATCTGAAGCGTCGTGCTTCCGCGCTCCACCAGACGCAACCCGAAGCTCGGCACGTTGACGATCACGAAGCTCGCACCGAGGCTTCGCGGCAGCCAGCGCAGACGCTCGAGGTTGATGGCGATGCGCCGGGCCCAGTACGAGGGGGGCCGATTCAGCGCTGCGTGCGTGTTCCTGCCGACCCGGCCGTCGGGCTCGAGCCCATGACGGCGCTGATAGCGCCGCACCGCCGCCTCGAACATGGGATCGAAGAGGGATCCCCGGTCGCAGCGCCGTGCGATGTCCCCGCTGGACGCCAGTCGGCGACACAGCTCGCCTACGGCCTTCCCCTCACTGCCCAGTTCGAGCGTCGGACCGTCGCCGAGCCCCGGCCACCCTCCCGAGGCTTCCAGCCGCCGGTAGCGCTTCAACTCGGCGCGCAAGCGTCGATACTCGGGGTGAGACGGCGGTGCCGTTTCCAACACGGCCTCGAGGCCCGGACCGTCGAAAACCTCGCCAAGAATCTTCGTTGGGTCCGGTCGCGGAGGTCTCGGAATCAGCACGTCGTCGAGGGCGGTCGGATCGGTCCGACCCGCGCCGAGGTCTGCGACGTAACGGAGCAGCGAGGCGCTCAGCATCACGTCGAGCTCGGCGAGTCGGTCGGGAGACTCATCGCGGAGATGTTCGCGGATGGAGGCAGTGAAATACGCGGCCGGATCGAGACCGTGCGAGGGGGCATCGACGAGAGCGGCCAGGAGTTCGGACACCTCCGGGCGAAGGTGGGAGTCCTCGCTCCAGAAAGGGCGGTAGCTGCGCCGTGCGTAGGCATCCTCGAGCGCGCGCGCGTCGAGGGGCCGGCTGGCCAGCTCGGTCGAGCCTGGAAGATCGCGTAGCCGGGCCGCGATTCGCGATGCGACCGGGCCGGGCGGCCATGCCTCGGACTCCGCGAGAGCCAGGCTGCACGCCAGCACGAACCAGAGGAATAGCGAGCGAGCTACCAGAAGCGAACGGGGCCGGTGTCAATGTGGACGAAATCGGATTCGGGGTAGTAGCCCACCCCGCCACGGCGCAGATCGCGTGCGGCCCGACGCAACGTGGCAAGGTCGCAACCCGGCAGGCGCAGGTCCACGGCCATTCCGCGCATGTGATAACTCCGCCGTGCGACTCTCCCGCCCTGGCGGCGAAGAGCCTCGTTGGTCTCGGGCGAGCGGTAGCCCGAAATGATCTCGAACGGGTCGCGGCTCCCGACGGCACGCTGGAGTGCGTGCATCAGGTCGAGTAGACCCCGGTCCATGGAGGTCGCGGAGCCGACGCGGTGATCCCGCAGAAGGTGATCGATCTGGTTCAGCGCCTCGGGTTGGTACTCCCCGTCGGCCCAGTACACGGTGCGCAGGGACTCCCCGGTATGGAGCTGCCGGAAGCCGAGAGAGCGTTCCCGCTCGGGCACCAGGGCGCGCGCCGACCCCGCGGCCAGGGCCAGGGCCGCTGAGGCACCGAGTCCGAGCAGTCGCCGGCGACTCATGTCCGCCGACCACGAATTGGCTCCCTTGCTCATGCAGATCTCCCGACGTTCATCGAACGGCGCAGGGTATCCGTTGGAATCGGATCCCGGTACCTCGCAAGATCGGCAAGCAGTTCGCCTGGGTTGAGGATCGCACTCGGCTGCTGAGGAGGTCGCGAGCGCGTTGCGCGCCCGCTGCGTGCTCCCGAACGAGGCCGCGACGACGGACTCGTCGCACGCTCGCCACGGCGCCCCGTCCATGGCGTACTCCGCAGGTCGTTCGTGTTCCCCGGCTCCGGGGATCCATGCCGCGACTGGGCTTCCTGCCTCGACCGCGAGGCCGGACACCGTGGCCGTGCTCGATGGGCTTCGATGCAGAGAGCAACGAAAGTGGCATGCCAGCGAGAGAGGTAGGGTCTTAGCATGCCGAGGGGGCCGGACGCGAGGGATGCCAGGTGGTTCGGGGAGGGGGCCGTGCCCACGCTCTCGCGAGCGGTCGGAGAGCTCAGCTGGCTGCTCTCCCGCGGGTACGCGCTGCCGTCGTCGCTCGCGCTGGTCGGCGACCGACACCAGCTGCGGCGAAGGCAACGCGCGGCCGTCTGGCGGGCTGCCGCGAGCGACGACAGCGTTGCAACCAGGCGCCGGGCCCATGTGCCCGCGTCGGGCTGGTCCGGGAGGGAACTCCTGATTGACGGCTTCAACGCGCTGATCACGATCGAGGTCGGGCTCGAGGGCGGGCCCGTGCTGGTCGGCCGCGACGGCGCGTCGCGTGACGTCGCGGGCGTCCATGGGACCTATCGCGCGATCCCCTCGACGGAGCGGGCCATCCGGCTGGCGCTCGACGCCGGGGGCCGCCACGGGGCGAGTGCCTGTCATTGGTTCTTCGACCGAAATGTCTCCAACAGCGGTCGCACGGCCGATCGCGTTCGCGCGCTGATGCGGGAGGTGGGCCTGGGCGGAGAGGTCGCGGTCGTCGATTCCGCGGACCCGCTCCTGAAGCGGCGCCAGGGAATCGTCTGCTCCAGCGACGGACCCGTCCTGGATCGGGTCGCCGCCTGGACGGACATGCCCGGTGAGGCTCTCGGGGACGTTGCCTATTGGCGCATCGAGCTGGGCGGTCCCGCGGGTGCGTAGCTCGCCGCCCCAGGGCCCGGGCAATGAATCCGAGGCGTCCGTCCATCGGTTTACGCGGCCTCCACGGCATCCGGGCGCTCCCCAAATGCCGATTGTGTAAACCATGTCTCCGGTATGAAGCGTCAGCCCTGTCTCGGGAAGCACAACACTCCATGCCCGACTGACCCGGCCGGTGGGCGTCAGCGGGGGAACAGCAACACGAAGTTCAGCCGCAGCCCCCAGTCCGGGCCACCTTTGGGCGACCGGGCCCAATACCGGCCACCCCGGCCGAGAGCACCAGTGCGACCACGAGCAGGTTCGATAGGACGTGCATCTTCAGCATCAATCGATCAGCTCCGGGTCCCCGGGCTTCCAGGTCTTGTCGTAGAAGGGTTCCAGCGGTCCGTAGAGGCGGAGGATGGTGTTCCATCCCTTCTCGGGGACGGTCTGAATCCAGTTGCCTTTCTTTCCGGCCGGCGGCTTCGGGCCAAAGTAGATGTCGTACGAGCCGTCAGCGTTCGCCGCCAGGCCTTCCTTGTTGTTGTCCAGGCCCGGGAAGCGCTGGTCGGTCTGGAGCATCGCGCGGGTCTGGTTGTCGTACAGCGTGAACGACCAGAAATCTCTTGCCGGCACGTTCGGCGGCAGATGGATCTTGTAGGTCTTGCCGCCGTCCAGCGCGTTGCCCTTCGCATCGAGGTAGGCGATCGCGTATTGGGATCCCTTGCCGACGTTCTTGATGGCCATCGCTGGGGTGATCCCCGTGGCGTAGAAGTGCATGTAGGCACGCGAGTCCAGCAAGCGGGCGCCATCCATGAGGAAGTCGTAGCGTCCCTCGATGAACGGATTTGTCCAAACCCGCTCGCCCGGGTAGAGGTAGTGGCGCTGATCCTTCGGGCGGGCTGTCAGGGCACGGGCCGTGACGGCCCCGACATTGGCGGCATCCGTGAGGATCTTCTTCATGCGGGGGGCCGGCTCGAACTCCTTGCCCTTCTCGATTCCGATGGAAGCAAGGAGGCCGCGGATCTCGACATCCAATCCCTCGATCGGCTCCGCTTGAATGGTCTCGTTGAGCTCCTCCCAGAAGCCGAAGTCCATGCGGTGGATGGTGTTGTGGAACTTGCCGGAGACATTGACGAACTTCATTTCGGGTGGGTTGCCCTTCTTCGAGAGCGGATACATCCGGAAGTTCTTCTTGGTCGCCTCGATGGCCGGCTTGGTGGACCCGTCGACCTGGAAACCGCGCCAGACGACCCAGTTTCCGTGAGTATTGGAGCGCGCGACGTGATAGCCCTCCGGGATCTCCCCCTCGTAGCCGGGGGGCACGATCAGGAACTTCCCGCCCTTGCCTTTGTCTGGACCCGCGTTTCCGAAGTCCACGACGTACTTGAACCAGGCATCGTTGATGAAGCCCAACACGCTGGGAGGCGTCTCGAGGACCATGGGTTCGTCGCCCAACTCCATCCAGGTGGCCATGTAGACGGAGACCGTGTTCGGCGTAAGCCAAAGGGCCTTGGAGTCCATCAGGTCTTCGAAGAGCAGCGCCGTGGTGTTAGCTGGGCCGAATGAGAGGAGTCCTTTTTCCATCGAGTTCAAGGACGAGATCTGGATGGTGGAGAGGAACGCCTGCGTTGCACGCTGGAGATCGAGGTTGTCGTAGATCTTCTGGGTCGTTTCCGCGTCCGGCACGCCGTCGATGTTGGCGATCACGAGAAACCGTAGAAATCTGATCATCTAGCCGTGGTCGCGCGCGAGTGCTGGTTTCTCGTCAGAACGGCGAATCGGTGTCGGTCGGATCGGTGTCGAGTTCGCGATCGAGAGCCGCGAGGTAGTG
>JAAETT010000313.1 GCA_024228115.1 bacterium | reverse complement strand
GGCCAGTGCCCTCTCGACCGGTGGCGTTAGCTTCGCCCTATCGACCCTCCCGGCGATTACGGCGAGTGGCGCTGGCAGTGGTAGCTCCGCTGGCGGCGCTGGCTCGGTCATCACCCTGACCGGCGCTCCCTTTGCTATCGCCACGAGGCTCGGTGCCAACAAGATCACGCTAGCCCCGACTGCGGCCGCTCCGCTCAGCGCGGTCAGCGCCATCATGTCGGCTCCCACGGGCTGCACGTTCTCTGCCGGTGGCGGTGGCGGTGGTGGCTTCGGCGGCGCTTGTGGCCTCGGCGGAACCATCAACGCATTGGTCGCGAGTGCTCCGTTCCTGATCGTTCCCGCGTCTGGCCTCGGCGGATCGGCTCGGGTCGCCTTCGGTCCCTACCTCAGCTACATCGACCCCAAGGTCTGGACGACCGGCGCCACCTCCGTCACGATCAATGGCGTTGGCGTGACGTCCGGCAACGTGACCTCGCCGGGTGCCGTGTTCTCCTCGACCGGTTATGACAACCGGACGGCCGGTGGAATCGGAGTCGTCAAGCTCGTCGCGCCGGCAGGCCTCATGAGCACCCTGGGTGGGCCGTTCCCGCTCTTCGTGTCCATGACCCTGACGTTCGTCCCCGAGCCCGGAACCCTGCTGCTGCTGGGATCCGGCATCCTCGGCCTCGGACTGCTCGGCCGGAAGAAGCAGAAGAACGCGTAGCAACCGCTACTAGTTTCTTCGACTGAGTCGAGGGCGGTCACCCCCTGGGGTGGCCGCCCTTCTCTTTTGAGGGCCACTGGCTGCTTGGCCCTCGTGCCGGGCATGCGATACTCGGGGCCGATGCTCCGACGGCCGGCCTGCTTTCTCTCGACGCTGCTGTTCCTGCTCACTTCCTGCTCGCCATCGGGAAGCTCGGGGCCGCCGGCCCTGCTCCTGATCAGCCTCGATACCACGCGTAGCGATCACCTCTCGGCCTACGGCTACCCGCGGCCCACCAGCCCCGCGCTGGAGACCCTGGCAGAGCGAGGGGTCCGTTTCACCTCCGCCTACTCGGCGAGCGCCTCCACCGGCCCCTCGCACGCGACACTTTTCACCTCGCTCCACCCTGCACGGCATGGCGTCCTGAAGAACGGGCTGAGCCTGGCCGATGGGCGCGAAACGCTGGCCGAGCGGCTGAAGGGCGAGGGCTTCCAGACCGCCGCCGTGGTGAGCTCCTTCGTCCTGAACGCCAAGTTCGGCCTGGCCCAGGGCTTCGATCACTATGACGATGCGTTCGCGCCGGAGGAGGCCACGGCGACCCTCGCGGAATGGGAAGGCCATGCGGTCCCAGGGAGCTTCGATCGGCGTGGGGACCACACCACCGAGCACGCGCTGCGATGGCTACGCGAGGAACGGGACCCCACCCTTCCCTTCTTCCTGTTCGTCCACTACTTCGATCCGCATCTCCCCTACACGCCGCCGGAGCCCTTCGACTCGCGCTTCGTGGAAAAGCTGCCGGCCAGCGCGGGCCAGCTGGAGAAGGTCGTCGCGCGCTACGACGGAGAGCTTGCCTTCGTGGACAACGCCGTGGGCACCTTGCTCCGGGGCCTCGAGGATCTCGGGCTCGACGACGCCACCCTCGTCATCGTCACCGGCGACCACGGCGAAGGGCTGATGAAGCACGGCATGCTCGGCCACGCGGTGCATCTCTACGAGGAATCGGTGCGGGTGCCGTTGTTGATGCGTTGGCCCGGACGACTCCCGCGGGGGCACAGCGTCTCCGGCCCGGTCGCAGCCATCGACATCGCTCCCACCGCGCTCGAGCTGCTCGGCATCGAGCCCCCCCGCGGCCTCGAAGGCGAGAGCCTGGCGCTGGCCGCCCGGGGAGAGGCCGACCTCGATCCGGAAAGGCCGATCTACCTCCACCGACGCACCTACGACAGCGCCTGGGTTGCGGACATGGGCCGCCTGTATGTGAATGGCAGCCAATCCGGTATCCGCCAGGGCCGATGGAAATACATCGAGGGAGACCTGCTGAAGACGCGGGAACTCTTCGATCTCGAGGCCGATCGCGGGGAGCAGCGAAACCTGGCGAGTTCCCGCCCCGAGAAGGCGCGCGAACTCGCCAGCCGTCTCGAAGAGCGCCGCCGCCAGCACGACGCGGACCCAAACGAGGCCCCGCTCTCGCCCGAAGATCGCGAGGCCCTGGAAGCCCTCGGATACGTCGAGTAAGTCAACTAGCGGGGACGGGGTTTACAATTGACTTTTCGAAGGGCGGAGCCCTTCGAAAAGTCAATTGTAAACCCCGTCCCCGCTGGTTGACTTACTCAGGCGAACCCAGCTTCCTGGCGAGTTGCTCTGCGGAGCGCCATGCCAGTGCCATCAACGTGAGGGTGGGATTCTTTTCCGGAAGGCTCACGAAGACGCTGGCGTCCGCCACGTGCACACGAGGCATCTCGTGCAACGCGCCGAAGGCGTCGCACATGCTCGTCTCCGGGTCCTGGCCCATTCGACAGGTCCCCGCGTAGTGGATGCTGGAAGGTTTCGAGAAGCGGTTGATCTCCCGGATCGGGTCGAATTCCTCGAGTAGCTCTTCGGCCGCGTGCATCATCTTGGCGTGCCGTGACAGATCCTCCGCTGTAAAGCCAAGCGTGATCTCGGGGATGGGAACGCCGGAGTCGGTCAGCTCGCCCGTCAGGCGAATACGGTTCTCCACCCGCGGCTCCATCACCGCCATCCCGTAGAGGCCCAGAAGGGTCTTTCCTTCGGTCCGGTAGCCATGCGCCTGGAAGCTGAACATCCCGGCCAGCTCCGGCGCTTCGCGAAGTGCAGCGCGAGTGTAGGCGTGAAGATAGGAACCGAAGGGCAAGGCTCGCGGAATACCGCCATCGTCGAGCTCGCTCACATCCACGCTCTTTGGAACCTGGACGACGATGCCTCCCTGCGGATGGTCCATGAGGTAGTGCCCCAACGTCCCCGATCCATTCCCGAGCCCCGCCGGATGACGCTCCGATGTGGAATGAAGCAGTAGCTTCGTCGATTCCAGACAACCCACCGCCAGGACGACCGAGCCGACGCGCAGCGATTCCTGGCGGCCGGTCGCGCGGTCGAGATACGTCACCGCCTCCGGGCGATTCGAGACGGGATCGACCTCGACGCGCAGCGCCTGGGCGCCAAGCATGAGCGAGAACAACGGGTTGGGGAGCAGGACATCGCTGAAGGTAGCTGCCGGCCTGAAGAAACCCGGTTCGCCCTCGAGGGAGGGATTCCGCGTCAACGGGGTCGTTCCGAGTTGCGAAAGAGCCATCGCGTCGGGGTAGACCGCATAGCGTCCCTGCGTGAGAAGAAGCCCCCGATCCGCCAGGCGACGGCCGAACCCCTCTTCGTACGCCCGCCTCCGGAACGCTCCCGGGTACTCGCCGTCCGGGAGGTCCGCCTCGCCCGATGCTTCTCCCACCACACCCAGAATCCGCTCGATGCGGGTGTAGTAGGGGGCGAGCTCTTCGTAGCGAATGGGCCACCGAAAGCCCTCCTGCTTCTCGCCGTCGAAGTCTGCTGCGCTGAACCGCGGGCAATGCGCCAGCCACTCCGTCAACTTGCCCCCGACCCTGCGAGTTCGGTGCCATGGGAACGGCGTGGTTCCGGTCGAGTGATAGGTTTCGCCGTTGGCGTCGTTCCCGCTGGCGTCGTCGAGGCCAGCCTCCATCATCGCGACGGGCAAGCCCCGTTCGAGCAGCGCGAGACAAGAGGCAATCCCGGCGGCCCCGCTCCCGATCACGAGCACAGGAACCGGATCTCGACGACGAAGCCATTCGCGCCCTCGCCAGAGGGCCGCAGCGCCGACGCTCCCGGCGACGCCAAGCTTCGCCGTCAGCGTGAGAAGCTCTCGGCGGGTCAGGCCAGTGGGCAGCATCAGCGAGACTATATCTGACGGGCGCATCGGCGGAACGAAGGAACGGGTCTCTCACCACCTGGATGTCGAGAGCCCTCAGGGCGTCGCGGGTAGCTCATCGCAGGGGGTATCGATCAGGTAGCCGAGCGCACGAAGATTCTGGCACTCCTCCCGCGTCAGGTCCTGCTGCTTCTCGGGGCGCGGTGCTCCCAACCGATCCCGTAGTTCATGAAACGTGTCGCGCAACGAGGATTGCCGCTCCGGTGGAATCACGGCGTCGGGATCCGGGGCGTCACCCAGCCATGCCAGCTCCTCCACCTCTCCACCGCTCCGCCGGATCACGACGTATCGGATGCCATCCGAGAGCAGCGCCTGCCGGCGGACCGGACCGACCGTCAGGTTGGAAAGCCAGAGCGTTCGTTGCGCTTCCCGCTCGTTCCCATCCAACAAATTCTCGCCCGAGAGGTGATCCGGAGCCTCGATACCGAGCGCAGCAAGTGCCGTCGGAAAGACGTCGATGGGCGAACCCAGACGTTGCACCTCACCTACCTCACCGCCCGGGATCCGGAGGAACAACGGGACGGCCGTTTCCGCCGCGCCGAGAGCTTCGCCATGAGCGAACCAGCGGTCGCTCTCACCGAGGCTCTCCCCGTGGTCTGCCGTGAAGATCACCACCGAATCGTCGAGCAGGCCGCGGCGATCGATGCCTTCGAGGAGTCTCCCCACCTGCTCGTCCATGAATCGGATCTCGGCGTGATACGCGGCTCGGTAGGAAGCGGAATCGCGGCGCTCATCGAGTGCCTGGTATCGGGGAAGCGAACCCACGCCCCGGTCGTCCGCGGAGGAGGGCAGCAACCGATCCTCCACGCCCGGCGGCGGCGGGCCCGCCGGGGCCTCCCACTCTGCCGGTGCCGTATACGGGCCGTGGGGATCCTGGTAGTGCACCCAGAGGAACATCGGACCGCTTCCTCGACCGGACATCAGATCGAGCAGCCGAAGCGCGGAGGCGGTCGTTGCATCGGCACTGCGCTCCGGAAGCCCCCTCACCCGCTCACGGGATCGCATCGCAGCATCGTAGTAATCGAAGCCGCGATCGAGCTTCGTCTTCTTCCGAAGGACGAAGTTGCTGACGACCGCGGCGGAACGCCAACCGCGTTTCCCTAGCCAGGCGGCCAGGGTCGGCACCTCCTGGGGGAGGACAGCGGTGTTGTTCCGAATCCCGAGCTCGTCCGGATAGCGGCCGGTAAGCATGGCGCTGACAGAGGGAAGTGTGAAAGGTGCCGGGGCAAAGGCGTTCCGGACGACCAGGCTCTCGCTCGCGAGCGAATCGAGATGGGGCGTCAGCCCCAACTCACTCCCGTAGGCACCCAGGCGATCCGCCCGCAGGGTATCGACACTGATCAGGATGAGGCCTTCAGGCGACGACCCGGAGCAGCCCCCCATGAAGAGGAGGACCGCCAACGCAACGGGACGCACCCCCCGTCGCGTGCGACGAGCGAACCCGGCGCCCCCTTGATCCGAAGCCATGCGAACTCCCACCCTCCGGCGCCAGCCAGCCCGATTGCTCATGAACGTACAGTGGATTCGACGACCGGGCCCCGACTGACTACGGGTTGCCGAGGTTCGCCAAAGCCGGCGGAGCCTTCCAGGGCCGGCTCTCGGGCGTGGGGTCGCGCACGCGGAACAGGCGGAGCGTCGACGCGCGCGCCACTTCTTCCAGGTGCGGCGAGGAACGGACGAAGGCATACAGGGGCTGGTCATCGACGACCAGGTAGCCGAGATCCTGCTCATCGAGATACCGCTCCACCAGGGCGGCCGAGTCGAGATCACGAGGGACCCAGACTCCCGCGTTGCCGCACCAAAGGTAGAGGGCCCAGGGATTCAGCGAAGCGACTCGAGCATCCCGATCCATCTTGGCGCAAAGGCGACGCGCATTTCGATCGTCCGCTGCGTTGGTCGGCTGCGTCCCGTGCTCGCGAAATGCCTGCCAGTGGTTTGCGGAGAGTCGCAGCTGGAGCTGCCCGCTCTGGGAGAACGCGAACACCGCCACCACGATGGCGACAGGGGCAAGGCGGAGGGTTCGGATCCCCGGTGGCGACATCCACGGCCTCGCCGCCAGCCAATCGCTGCAATCCGCGAGCAGGTCGCCAGCAAGCAGCCAGCCACATAGGCCGAGGAAGAGCGCGAGCCGATAGGGGTCGTTGGTCCCCCAACTGAGCAACAGAACCGCCGCGAAGCCCATGGCCGAGAAGGCCACCACTCGCCGCTCGAGATCTCCCTCTCCTCGTTTTCGGAACGCGTAGATCAACCCGGGCACGCCGAGCCAACCCACGAAGTGGTAGTCCGACGCCACGAACAGCGCCCGGAACACCTCTTTCGCGTTGGCGAGGAGGCTCACGACGATGCTGTCGAAATTCTGGGTCAGATAGGACAGCCACCCCACATAGACCTTCTGGTAGAACGCCGCATCCCGGGCGTAGAACGTCTCGAGCAGGACTCCGTAGTGGGCGTAGGGGCGGATTCCGGTGACCTCGCCATACGCCCAGCCAACGACGCTCTGGAGAAGGAAGAAGCTTCCCACCAGCACCCACATGGGGCGGGAGCGAAGGGTTCCCCGGAAGCCCTTCTCCAGCAGCACCGCGAGGCCGAGGGCCACGAGAACGAGGACGAGGTTGGGCCGGGCCAGCCAGGCCAACAGCAGCAGGCCGCTCATCACCAGAGCCGATCGAACGCTCGCCACGGCGCGCCCGGAGTGGGCGAACAAGAGCAACAGGACCCCCACTCCGACGGCTTCGGTCAACAGGTTCTGGCTCGCGCTCACCCAACGAAAGCACCAGGCGAAACCGAGGCTGAGCGCCAGGGCGACGGGAAGGGGCATGCGCCGATTCGCCAACAGCAGCACCGACGCCCCGATGGCGCTGGCAAAGACGACGTGGAGTTGGGAAACGGTCGGGATCGTGGCACCCAGCGAAAGGGGAATGGCCAACAGCCACGAAATCACCGGAGCACGTACCACGAACCCAGGAAGCGGGACCTGGAAATCTGCGAGATAGTACGAGTAGATCAGCGGGTCGACGAACCCCGCCCCCGAGAGCCAACTGTGGGCGATCCCCAGATGCTCCACCGCATCGGGCAGCAGGGTCCAGCGGGCAAGTACCTGGGGGAGCGCCAGCACCAGCGTGCCGGTGAAGACGACACCGGCCGCGACCCAGACGGATTTCGGGTTGCTCCCGTCCCCGGCGGATGCCGGTGCGGGGACCTGCTCTACGACTTGCTCGGGTCCGTCGGCGGGCATGCTGGAGACTTCGCGGCCTATCCGCGCCCGAACGTGAGTTCAAGGAAGTCCATGTATCGCGCCTCGCGTTCCAATCGTTTCGGCCGGAGTTGTTCTCGGGCCAGCTCCACCGCCTTCTCATGCTGGCCCGCCATCTCCAATGCGAAGATCTGTAAGTAGAGCGCATCTCGCATTGCTCGATTCCTTCGCCGTGCAAGTTCGAATTGCTCGGCTGCTTCTTCGAATCGACGGCTCGCCATGGCCTCGATGGCCAATGCCATGTCGATTCGAGCATCGTGGTTCCCGTCTTCGCGGGCGGCTCGACTGCACTCGACAGCATCCACACTCGTGCCCAGCAGCCAGAGCAGATTCGTCTCGAGCGATGTTTCGATGAGCAGTTGGTGGAGCTCTGGAATCCGCTGCAGCATCCCCTTCCTGTTGCCGAAAAATCGTCGATGGGCGTACTGCCGATAGGGAAACCAGGCGTCGGTCTCCTCGCGGAGACGTGACGGCCAGTGGTGCCGGACGAATTCGCTCTTCGAGAATGCCCTGCGCCCCGCCTCGATTTCCAGAAGAGGTCTATGGTCCTGGCCAACCTGGCCTACCACGACCATCTCACGGCCTAGCTGGCCCGGCCGATCATCATCGAACGGCGGTGTATCGCGGCGTATCGCCTGGAGTTCAGGCGTATCGACCATGAAGAGGGCACCCAGTTGCTCGGGCAACTCGATACCGATTTGCCGAAGGCGTGCCGAAACCACCGGATCCTGCCACTGCTTGCGAAAACCCGCCTCATCGACCGGTGGCACACCACCGCGGCTGCCCAACAGGATCCAGTCGAATTTCGCCCCTGACCAAAGGGTGCAATCTTCGAACGTCTCGCAGAATGCGCTGATGATGGCGTCCCGCTCTGCGACCGTCAGGTTGTGGACCGGTAGCCAGTAGGAGAACATCCCGTCCGGGTTGAGACGATCGTAGGCAAGCTTGAAGAATTGCCGCGTGAAGAGACTCATCACGCCCGCAATTCGCGGCGGAGGCGGCTCCGCGGTGATCAGGTCGTAGCGGCGGTCGGTCGTCTGCAGGAAGTGTCGGCCGTCTTCGATATGCACCGAAACGCGCGGATCCCCGAGTGGATAGTCCTTGGGATCCGGATAGACGATCCGGTTCATTTCCAGGATGTCCCGCGAGATGTCGACGACATCGATCCGCTCGAGACTTCTCGTCTCCGTGAGGGCTTTGGCCGTCATGCCTACGCCGTAGCTGATGAGCAGCGCGTCACGCGGCTCCGGACGCAAGGCGACAGGCAAGTAGACGAAGAGCTTCATGTAGCGCTGCGCGAACAGGGAGGTGCCCGACATGCCAAAGTTGTTGGTATGCATCCGGTAGTAGAGCGGATGGCCGTAGAGTTCTCGCTTCAGGTAGATGACCGTCTCGGTCAGCCCCTCGCGAAGTTCGACGAGCTCGAACTTTGCCTTGCTTGGAACGTTCTCGATGGGATACCGCAGGTAGTCATTCGCCATTCGCCCAGTCGGAAAGATGAACATCGCCGAGGCGAAGACGGCGGCACAACCAAAGGCCAGCACCCGACCGATTCGCCCCGGCGACGATTCAGTAGCCAACCAGACACAGAGCCCGGCCAGGCCGTAGCCAGCGGCAAGCAACTGGATCGAACGCTCGATGCCCAACGATGGAAGCAGCCCGAAAGCGACGATCAGGGGCCCCAGCATCGCACCGGTGGTATTCGCAAGCGTCAACAACCCGGCAGAGCGGGTCTCCGCCGGAGCGGCGGCTTCGAACGCTTCACCGAGAAGGGTGAAGAGCATTCCCGAGAGAAGGGCGACGGGCAGCATCAAGGGCAGGGCGTAGGTGAAGACCGCGAAGCCGAACACGTTCTTCGGAGGATTTGCGGCGAGTACGTACGTGAAACCCGCATAGGTTGCGACGACGGCGGCGCCGCAGAGCAGGACGAGTCCTACCGCGTCTCGATAGGCCTCCCGTCGGAAAGCGAGCCAGCGCGAGCCCAACAGGCCCCCAAGCCCGATCCCGAGAAGCACCACGCCTAGCATGACCGCAAAGGTCAGGCTGGTGCCATGGACGAAGAGTACAAGGAACCGAAACCACGCCACCTCTAGGCCCAGCAAGCAGCCTCCCGCCACGAATGCCGCGACGAGGAACCAGAGCGCTCGTCGCGGGATGGGGGTCGAGGGAGCGCTGATCGCGCTTTCGCCGGCAACGTCGAGGCGTCGTGACACCATCCATGCGAGCCCTGCCGCCAGGAGATTCACTCCACCCGCAACCCAGGCCGTCGTTCGGATTCCGAGTTGATCGATCAAGACCACTTCGCCGAAAATGACGCCAACGACAGCGCCAAGCGTGTTCCAGCCGTAGAGAAGGCCGAGGGCACGTCCGAACTGGCGCTGGCGTCGGTGCACGGCGGCGACGAGTAGAGGCAGCGTCGCCCCCATCGCCGCGGACGGCACGAGCAGGAGCAGGAAGGCGCTCCCGAGCCGAATCATGTTTACGGCAAGGGGCACGTCGAGCACGGGGCGCAGAATCGGAGCGAGAAGCGGAGACAGCATCGGAAACAGGTGGACGAGAGAAATCCCCGTGATGGCGATCGCCAACTCGAGGCCCGCGTAGAGCGCAACGGGGCGGCGCACGCGATGCCCGAAGCGGGCCATGACGGCGTTTCCGATCGCCAGGCCGCCCATGAAGCCAGCCAACACCAGACTCGATGCCCAGATGGAGTTCCCGAGCGCCAGACCCGCTTGCCGAAACCAGAGCTGTTCGAAGGTCAGGGCCGCCGCGCCGGACAAGAAGAAAATCACACAGAGAATCGAACTCACGCAGGGCTCCTGAAGCGTATGCAGCGACCAACCCGATCACAGCCGTGCAGTACCAGGGCTGTGACCCACTCGCGGGCTTCCGCCAGAGGCGGCGGTGCCGCATTCGAGGGAGCCGGTCACGGAGAAGAGTACCACCTCCTCCGGAGGGGATGTGGTGTCGCTCGGGGTGCCCAGCCAGCGCTGCCTGCGAAATCGGCCCGCCATCGCGCTTCAGCCGCCGCAGGGTTCGCCGCTATACTGTAGGGCCGCTCGCGCCAAGGCTGCGAGCGGCCCGCGCCCGGGCAACCGCGGCCGAGATCCTTCTGGGGAGAGCAAGGTTGCTGCGACGATTCCTCGAAACTCTCACCCTCTTTTTCGGGTAGGGCAGGAGGATGGCGCGAAGCGCGGGGCGTGAACCCGCTGCTCCTACCCGATCCCCCGGATTGGCCGCCGGCTCGCCCGCCTGGTTCGCGCTGGTCTTCGCCGCCTTCAGTTTGATCTGCCTGTTCGTCTACGAACCCGCCCTCGAAGGGCCCCAGGTCTCGGACGATCGGATGTACCTGGCGAGCCCCTACGTCCAGGAGCTCTCGGCCGAGAACGTCAAGGAGATCCTCGACCCTCGCAGCGACATCACGATGATGACCGCCAACTACGCACCGTTTCACCTGCTGGCCCACGGCGTCCAGTGGAAGCTGTTCGGCGAACGACCGCTCGGCTACCACGTCACGAACATCCTTCTGCACGCGCTGAGTGCCACGCTGCTGATCGCCCTCTTCCTGCGCTCCGGCCTCCCGATCGGCGCCGCCTTCCTGGGCGGAGCCATCTTCCTGCTCCACCCGGCGGGCGTCGAAGCCGTCGCCTGGATGTCACAGCTCAAGACACAGCTGGCGATGGCGGCCGGGTTGATCGCACTCCAGCTGCGAACCCGCCCCATCGCCAGCACGACAGCCTTCGCACTCGCCCTTCTGGCGAAGGCGCCGGCCGCCGTGGTACTCCCGGTCGCGGCGGTCTGGGAGTGGTGCCAGCCGAGCGATCCCTCGCTGAAGCGGCGCTCATGGTCGTCCCTGATCGCCTGGAGCGCGGTCTTCCTGGTGTTCGCCGCGCTCGAGATGACGGCCTTCCTGCAAGCCCATACCGGGGTAGAGCAACCTACCTCCGAAGGAGCCGCTCCGCTCTGGAGTTCCCTCGCCATCATGGGCCGATATCTGGCAATGGCCGTCACCTCCTTCGGAACCTCGGCCTTTCATGAACCGTCACCTGTCACGACACCTTGGAATCCCTGGGTGCTGGCAGCGATCGCGGTGCTCCTCTTGTTAGGTACCCGAACGCTCTTCTGCCTGCGGGAGCGGCGGCTCGAAGCGGCCTGGTGGCTCTGGGCCGCCCTTTCCTTCCTGCCGGTCTCACAGATCTTTCCCTTCGTCTATCCGATGGGTGATCGCTACCTCTACGTCATGCTCCCGGGCCTGATCGGCGGATCCCTGCTGCTGGGCCAGAGCCAGGCGGAGCGGATCCCCGCTGACCGCCGCCGTCCTTTGGCCCTGGGGCTGGCCGGGCTGACGCTCCTTCTGGTGTTCGCCTTTGCATCGAAGAGCCACCAGCGCGCCGCCATCTGGACCTCCGACCAGCGTCTGATCGCCGACTCGATCCGCCACTACCCGATGGGCAACAACGCCCAGTTTGCCCGGGCCCGGGAGGCCGTCCACCGGGGCGACATTCCCGCCGCCGTCTCCGAGCTGCGGAAGGCGGATTCGGAAGGGCATCTCGACTTCGATGACATCTATACCGATCCGGTCTTCGTGAGTATCCTCGGAGATCCGCGACTCCAGGCCCTTCTCGATCAGATGGCACGCCGGCAGATCGAAGCGTACGGGCAGGCCGATAGGATCACGGAAGGAGGGCTGATTCGACTGGCGCGCGCCCATCTGGTGCTTCGTCAACCCGAGCAAGCCCTGGAGGCAGCGGCACGGGCCCAACGGGAAGGCGGACGCTACGTGGAACTGGCCAAGGACATCGAGCGACAGGCAAAGGCCCTGGAGCGAAGCAGGCACTAGCCCGGCCGTCGTTGCCCGGGCCCTGGAAAGAGCAGAAAGCATGGATCTCGACTCGAACAGTCTGGAGCGCCTGGTTCCGGATCGGACCATGGGCGGAGACGTCACCGGACGGGAGACATTGGAACTCCACCTCGAGCGCTACCGGTTTGCCGCCCACGTAGCAGGGCCGGGCCGACTGCTCGATATGGCGTGCGGCGCCGGCTATGGCACTCGCCTGCTGGCCGATGCCTGCCCCGAGCGGGCGGAATCGATCGGAGTCGACCTTTCCGAGGATGCCATCGCCTACGCACGCGAGCGATACGGGCGAACTGGAGTCGACTATCAGGCGTGCGACGCGACCCGGTTCTCCGATGCCGAGGGCTTCGACACGATCGTCTCGCTCGAGACGATCGAGCACCTGCCCGACCCGACGGGATTCTCCAAGCATCTACTCACCCTGCTGCGCCCGGGCGGGCTTCTGGTCGCCTCCGTGCCGACCACACCCTCGGTGGACGCCAACCCGCATCACCTTCACGATTTCACCGAGAAATCCTTTCGCTCGCTCTTCGAGCCCGCAGGCTTGAAGGAGGTCGCCCGGCTACCCCAGGTCCAGCCCTTCGAACTTGGCGGCATCCTGAAGCGCAGCGAAGTTCGCCACTCCGAGATCCGCCCGCACTTGCTGCGGTACTACGCGACCCACCCGAGCGCGGCCCTACGGAGGATCTACGCGACGCTTCGCTTCGGGTTCACCAACCGATACCTCACCATCGCGTGGAGAGCCCCGTGATCGTCATCATTCCCGCCTACGACGAGGAGACCCGCATCGGGTCGGTCATCGAGGCCATCCGCTCCACGGGGCTCGACCTGGAGATCGCCGTGATCGACGACGGCTCCCGCGATGCGACGGCTGAGGCCGTGAAACGTGCCGGGGCGGTCGTCATTCGGCATCCCTTCAACATGGGATACGGTGCAGCCCTCCAGACCGGCTACAAGTATGCGCTCCGACGAGGGGCCGAACTCGTGATCCAGATGGACGCCGACGGGCAACACGATCCGGAGCAGATCCCGAAGCTCGCGGAACCGATTCTTCGCGGGGAATGCGACCTCGTGATCGGCTCGCGTTTCCTGGAGCCGACCGGATACGAGATGGAGGCACTCCGAAGCCTGGGGCGAAGGGTCTTCCGAAGCCTGGGCCGGGTCGCTGGCGTCGAGGTCACCGATCCGACCTCCGGCTTCCAGGCGCTCAATCGCAAGGTCCTCGCCCTCTACGCCCAGAACGACTTCCCCCACGACTTTCCGGACATCGACGTCCTCTTGATGGCGGCGCGCAGCGGGCTTCGCATTCAGGAGGTTCCCTCCACCATGGAGGAGAGCCCGCGTGCGTCGACCCTGCATGGCGGATGGCGGGCGTTCTACTACGTCTACAAGATGTTGCTCTCGATGTGGGCCCTCACGGCCCAACCGAAGGGGAAGCGCTGATGGATCAAGAAACCCTGCTGGCAATGCGCGAAGTCTTCCTCGCCGCGCCCGAATCGGGGCGCGCCCAGATCTTCGCCTGGATCCTCAGCCTCAGCCTGCTGGTCGTCGTGCTCCTGCTGGTGCGGAGGCGTGTACTCCGCGCGGAATACACGCCGATCTGGATCGGCGTCTCGGTCGGGCTCTTCCTGGCGGTGGTGGATCTCGATCTCCTGCGCAGTGCCGCCCATTTGTTGGGTGCCTGGACGATCAGCTCCACGATCTTCTTTCTCGGGCTCTGCTTCCTGCTGGCAATCTGTTTGAACTACGCGGTTCGCCTCTCCCAGGCGGGAGACCGCATCCGGGAACTGGCCCAGGAGATCGCGCTACTGCGACAGCGGGTGGATGCGGTCGCCACGGGCGCCGAGGAGCCGGGAGCGAGTGACCGAGCAAAGCCCTGACGAGCCGCCGGAGTCGGAGGCAACCTCGGCCCGATACCCCGGGCTGGGAGGAACCCGCACCTTCGTAGCGCTCGCCCTGCTCTTCGGGATCGGCTTCGCGCTCTTCACTCCGCCGCTGCAAGCCCCGGACGAGGGGCGGCACCTGATGCGGGCCTACCTGATCTCGACCGGAGAGCTGCTCGCGGAGCCCAGGCCCGTCGGGCCAGCCCTGGGCAGGGTGCCCACCAGCTTGCTGGAGATGGGCCGCAAGTTCAGCGGCCGACTCTTCCGTCAGCCGGACCAGAAGGTGAGCTGGAACGATCTGTCGGCCGAGTTCGACAGGAAGCTCGACGCGGAGCGGACGACCGAGATCCCGCTGCCCAGCCAGTACAGCCCCCTCCCCTACCTCCCGCAGGCATTCGCCATGGGGCTGGTCCGCCTGCTCGACGCAGCCCCGGTCTACGCCGTCTACCTCGGGCGGCTCTTCAACCTGCTGCTCTTCGTGGGGCTGGTGGCCCTGGCACTCGCCATGCTCCCTGCCCATCGGCTCGGCTTCCTGCTGATCGCCACCCTACCGATGACGCTCTTCGAAGCGGCTTCGCTGAGCGCCGACGGAATCACGATCGCGCTGGCGCTTCTCTTCGTGGCGTTGGTGCTGCGCGAGGGAAGCCGCGTGGGGCCGCTTTCGGACCGTGCGGCAATGGAACTCGCTGGGGCGGCGACCCTGCTCTGCCTCTCGAAGATCGGCTATTGGCCGATCACCGGAGCCGTCCTGCTGCTGCCGGCGAACCGTTTCCCATCCCCGCAACGACGGTTCGCGGTGATCGGTCTGGTGCTTTCGGCCGGCCTGCTCGCGACTTGCCTCTGGTTGGCGGCTCTCACCCGCATCGAACAGCCACCCGCCGTCCAGGGAGCCATCCCGAGCGCCCAGGTGAGTTGGATTCTCAACCACCCGGCAGATGCCTGGGGCGTCCTGCTTCGAACGATGGCCGAGGGCGGAGCGGGCTACGTCCGAACGTTCATCGGCCAGCTCGGCACCCTGGATGTCCTGCTTCCCGCCAGCGTCTACCTCGGCTACCCGTGGCTGATCCTGCTCTGCGCGCTGCTCGACGGCGGGCGGAATAGCCCGGTGCGAGGGGAAGCACGGGGCGTCGCGCTGCTGCTCGCCGCTGCGACCTTTCTCGCCGTGATGCTCATCGCCTACGTCGGCTGGACTCGCGTGGGGAGCCCGCTCGTTCAGGCCGTGCAGGGGCGCTACTTCATCCCGTTCGCGCCGCTGCTGCTGCTCGCCCTTCATCTGCCGAACCGACCGGACATCGAGGGGCCTGGCCTATCCGTGCGAGCGCTGGCCAGCCTCGGCTCGCTGACCGTGCTCGGCATCGCCCTCTGCGCCCTCGTCGCCCGCTACTACCTCCCCTGAACAGGAGCGGTCTCGACGACGCTGGGCGTCGGGATGTGTTTTCGGACGCGAGGTCGCGTATCGTCCGAAACCCGATCGTTTCACCGTACGCCCAAAGGAATCCACCATGGCCGGCCTCGAAAACAGAATGGAAATGTTCGACCTCAGGATGTCGGAGGAGGCACGCCCGCTCTTCGACAAGGTGACGGCGTTCATCGAAGCCGAGGTCGTGCCGATGACGGACGAGTTCTTTCGGCTCGGCGAGAACCGGCAGGAGCGTTGGTCCTGGGTTCCCGGCCAGCTGGAACTGCTCGACGCGGTGAAGGACAAGGCGAAGGCGCAAGGCCTCTGGAACTTCTTCCTGCCCGATGACGAGACCGGCCAGGGCCTCAGCAACCTCGACTACGCCTACATCGCAGCCGAACTCGGCAAACATCCGCTGGCTTCGGAAAGCCTCAACTGTGCCGCGCCCGATACCGGCAACATGGAGGTGTTGGAGCGCGTTGGTACGCCGGAACAGAAGAAGAAGTGGCTCGAGCCGCTTCTGAATGGCGAGATTCGCTCGGCCTATGCGATGACCGAACCCGATCTGGCCTCCTCGGATGCGAAGAATATTTCCTGCCGCGCTGAACTCGTCGGAGACGAGTGGGTCATTACTGGCGAGAAGTACTACATCTCCGGTGCGGGCGACCCGCGTTGCAAGATCATGATCGTGATGGTCCAGACGAATCCGGATGGCCCCCCGCATCTGAGGCAATCGCAGATCCTCGTACCGACGGATGCGCCCGGCGTCGAAATCCTCGGCCCGATGCATGTGTTCGGGAAGGACGATGCGCCGCATGGCCACATGCACCTGCGTTTCGAAAATTGCCGTGTACCGAAGGAGAACATCCTGCTCGGCGAGGGACGCGGCTTCGAGATCTCCCAGGTCCGTCTAGTCCCTTGTATCGACCAAAGGCGGAAGTGTTGTCATGCTAAGCACTGCGTCCCCCGCAGCCAATCGGTTCTCGCCGTGTCGCGGGCCGATTCATGGGGCCCGTATGTCGAAGAAGCGGTATCGGATTGACTTGACG
>JAAETT010000312.1 GCA_024228115.1 bacterium | reverse complement strand
TATTTAGTGGAAGCTGCTAAGTTAGTCAACTGTCCCGTGGCATGGTGGTTAACCCTGCTTCCTCATAATCCAAACGTCTTGTTTTCGAAGTCTGGCGGTATGCAGATTTTTGCGCCGCCAGCCTCAGCCGGCGCGCATAATTTGGACTTGAGAAATCCGTTTAAACACAGGCAGTCTGGCATGGTGTGTGTGTGTATGTGTGGACGTCAGATGTTTTTGGTCGCAAATTTTCGTCATCTTATACACTGGTAGATAGGGAAAGCTCAGTATGCCCAGCTCAGTACTGAGCTGGGCAAACTGAGGTTTTGCTGAAAATTGAACAAAAAATTGTCCAGCCACTGGATTTAGAACACAGGACATCTCGCTTTCAAGCACAACGCGCTACCGACTGAGCTTCGCAGGCTGAGAGAGAAAGGTTTATTCTGGTATTTGAACAGTGGGCTACACTCTGGCGTTGTAAAGAAATATGTTGAGATATATAATATAACGTTTGACATTATTATGCTGGCGAAAAAATACGTTTCGCCCTCTCGGATTTGGACGAAAACCGGTCCTAGTATGCAGTTTCAGACGGGGATTTCGAATTTGACATCGAAAAAGTTCTGTGACTTCATCCGATCGGGATATCGGGACACCGATTTGGGCGATTTCGGGGTCAAAATTTCTTATCTCTCGGATTTGGATGAAAACCGGTCCTAGTATGCAGTTTCAGATGGGGATTTCGAATTTGACATCGAAGAAGTTCTGCGTCTTCATCCCATCGGGAAATCGGGACACCGATTCAGGCGATTTTGGGGTCAAAATTTCTTACCTCTCGGATGTGGACGAAAACTGGTCCTAGTGTGCAGTTTCAGACGGGGATTTCAAATTTGACATTGAAAAAGTTCTGCGACTTCTTTTTATTGGGATATCACGGCACCCATTGAGACCTTCACGGGGTCCATATTCGATACTCTTCGGATTTGGACGAAAACCGGTCTTAGTATGCAGTTTCAGACGGGGATTTC
>JAAETT010000311.1 GCA_024228115.1 bacterium | reverse complement strand
CGCGCTCAATCACGCCCACGCGATCCAGTTCCTCGTAGCTCATGCTCACTGTCTCCATGCCCGCGGGGGTACCCCGGGCGACTGGAAAAAGCGGACATTTCTACTTTGGAGAAACCGGACATTTCTACTTGGGTACTACACAATGACGTCCGATAAGCCGTTGTTAAGTCAAGTAGGGGCGCCTCAGGATCGGAACTCGGGACAGTCGAACCTGCCCGCCGTCAGGACCTGGTCTGGCGCATCCTGGAGGCCGGGCGTCGTCCACCCATTGTTGATATCGCTCGCCTCCTTCTACGAATCATTTGAAAGGACCATCCGATAGCGCGGCTGGCCTGCGCGCACGCGCTCGATGGCGGTGTTCACTTCGCTGAGTGGTAGCGATTCCGTCATTGGGCGGATGCCATTTTTCGCGGCCATCTGAACCATACGCGCCACTTGTTCGGGGCTTCCCATCAGACTCCCGGTGATAGAGGACCTGCGACTCATCAATATGATGCCCGGAATCGAGATCGGCTGGCTCGGGAAGCCGACGAGCCAGAGTGCACCGCGAGGGCGAAGCAGGTTCGAGTACTCGACCCACGGGAGGTCGCCGTCGGCGGTTGCGAGAAGCAGATCGAGGGAGCCGGCCAGATGGGCGAAACTCGCGGGGTCGCGGCTGTTGACGAAATGCTCGGCGCCGAGGGTTCTCGCTTCTTCCTCTTTGGCGACCGTACCAGAAAAGGCCGTGACCTCGCAGCCGAAGGCCTTGCCAAACTGGATGGCCAGGTGCCCCAGGCCCCCGATACCGATGACTCCGACCCGTGCACCAGGCGCCAACCCAAACTCTTCAAAGGGGGCATAGGTCGTTATGCCCGCACACATGAGTGGTGCAGCGTCTTCATCGCTCAGCTCGTCAGGAAGCGGAACTGCGAAACGCCCGTCGACCCGCATGCCTTCCGCGAAGCCTCCATGACGTCCGACGCAGATGCCCTGCTGAGCCGGGCAGAGATGGGAATCGCCAGCCTGGCACGATTCGCATTCGCCGCAGGAGCCGCATAGGAAGCCGATTCCGACGCGCTGGCCGACGCGTAGATGATCCACGGATTCGCCCAAAGCGACGATCCGGCCGGCCACTTCGTGCCCCGGCACGAGTGGATAGTCGCCGAGGCCGAAGAAGGAGCCATCGATCAGGCTGAGATCGGTATGGCAGATGCCGCATCGTGTGATGGCGATCTCGATGTCGTGGGGCGCCAGAGGAGGCGGTTCGAAATCGAACGCTTCGAGTTGGCCGCCGGCCTTGGTTGCAGCGAACGCCCGTATCGTCATCGGAGATCCTCCTTCGTTGCCACGGCCGGCCAGCCTAGCATGGCTAAATCGAGCTTTTCCGGGCGGGCAGGCCGATCAGCATCGCGATGGCGAGAAGGAGGAGTGTGCTCGGTCCTGGAACCTGGCTGAAGGCGATGTCGCCGCGAAGGACGAGCGAGGCGGGGGGGCCGTAGGCCGGATAACCGGGTAGATCGATCTCGAGATCCAGGCCTAGCGTGAAGCTTGCCGTTCCGGCGAGTTGGTCGAGGACGTTCAGGCTCAACGGGGTCGCCGGAAGGAGAACGGTCAGAGGCTCCAACGCGAAGTCCCGGAAGGGCGAATCGATGGCCGAGAACCATCCTCCGTCGATCGTAAGGCTGAGATCCGTGAAGGTCGTCAGCAGGTCGAATCCGACGATCGTCACGGGTGCGGGCCCGCCGCTCAGTGTGGCATGGAGATCCGCCAGGCTGGCTTCGAGGGGATTGAGGATGATCGCGGACCCAAGCGTAAGGTCGGCGCTGAGCGTCAGGGTCGTCGGGAACCCGGGGATATCGCCGAGGACTTCTGCCGTGCCGGTGATCGTAGGTGTGGCGAACTCGTCGGTCGTCCCGAGTTCGATCGGGCCGGGCACGACGGCGAAAGGCGTTGCTACCGAGGTGCCGGGTAGCGCAGCCAGCAGGCCGAGCGCGAATGCCATCCGGACTAGCAGCATGCTGCCCTCCTTTCTGGCTTCGAAAGGGTTCCAGGCTCTCATGGGAGCGCCAGGAGTTCAACTCGATCCTTGATGTTTCCAGCACCTGGCATCGTGTGTTGGAACCTGTAACGCTAGAGGTTACACTCGTCGGCCGTGGGTTCGCGTATCAGGCACCGGGGGCTCAGGAAGCTCTACGAGCGCGGAGAGGCTCGGGGCCTGAACGCGAAACATGTCGGGCGGCTTCGTTTGATCTTGGCGGCACTCGACGCGGCTGAGGTGCCCTCCGATATGGACATCGCAGGTTGGCGTTTGCACCCGCTGAAGGGCGCTCGAAGGGGCCAGTGGTCGGTGTGGGTCTCTGGCAACTGGCGGGTGACATTTCGCTTCGATGGCCACAACGCAACCGACATCGACTATGAGGACTACCACTGATGGTGATGAAGAATCCGCCCCACCCGGGGGAGGTCGCGCGGGATGCAATCGAGAATGGCCTGGGGCTTACGGTGACTGCCGCTGCCGAGGGTCTCGGGGTGTCTCGCAAGACGCTCTCACAGATCCTGAACGGTCGCTCGGGGATCACACCCGAGATGGCGATCCGGCTCGAGAAGGGGATCGGGAGCTCGGCCGGCGCCTGGCTTCGGATGCAGGTGGCCTATGATCTGGCTCGCGCGCAAAAGGTGGCCAAGGGTATCAAGGTGAAGAAGCTGGCGAAGGCCAGCTGACGGTACGGCTCAGTCGTACACCGCATCGATCGACCAGCATCGTCCCACATGATCCTTCCGCAGCCGGAAGACCCAGCCATCCCCCGTCTGCACGTCGTAGTGGTCGAAGGCGTAGCGTTCCTCCTCGGACCACCAGCGCCCCGTCGTGCGCCAGGGGCCGGCGCAGTGAACGATTTCGCCGTTGGCCAGGGGACTGCGAACCCAGCGTGGCTGGCCGCCGGGGGCATCGACCTGTGCACGTACGGGCGGGCGCAGCGCGCGGAGAGCCAGATGAGGGCGATCCATTGTGGAAGAGGGCGTTGCAGTTGTGGAAGAGGGCGATGTTGTGGTGGCCGATGCCTTGGGCGGGCGAAAGGTCGCGACTTCGTAGGCGTCCGGATGGTGATCGTCGGCGACGGCGGGGGTGCCGACGCGCTCGGTGCCGCATAGGGCGCCGAGTTCGGCGAGGGTGTGGGCGAGGACGGCGGGGCTCGGGCCGGGGGAACGGAAGAAATCGAGCTGGTCGCCGCGCAGAGGTGCGCCGGGAGTCGCCAGGCGCACATGAACGGGCGCTTCATCGGGTGGCTTCGATTCGAGCGAGAGAGCGACGAGGCGCAGGGCCAGGCGCGGGTCGAGGGTGGGAGCGGCCAGGCCAACGCGTCGTGCATCGCGTCCACCATCCTCGAAGCCGAATTCGAGCTCGAGATCACCGAGGGCCAGGCCACGGCAAGCAAGCCGTTCGAGGAGTCGCGAGAGCATGCCGTTCAAGACGAAGAGCAAGGGCTCGAGCTGACGGACGGGGAACTCGAGTTCCTGGGCTTCTTCGAAGCAGAGGGTTGCCTCGGCAGGGGGCGGTGGCGAGCGGTCGTGGCCGCGGGCCAGCTCGAGCAACGGAACGATGCGTGCGCCGAGCCTCTGGGTGAGGGCGCGTTCGGGCAGGCGCAGCAGGTCGGCAACCCGGGAGAGGCCGAAGCGGGTGAGTGCGCTGGCCAGGTCGTCGTCCGGGTTCAAGAGGTCGAGGGGCAGGGGGGCCAGGGCCTTGGCATCCTCGCCCGAGGGCACGACGCGCGGGCTTTCGCCTGAGAAGGCGAGCTGGCGAGCGAGGATACGAGCGGTGCCGCGAGAGCCGGCTACCGCCACGACGCCGGGTAGCCCGAGCCGCGCGGCGCGCTCGCCGAGAGCACTCGCGAAGCCGACCTCGGAGTGGAAGAGCGCTTCTACACCGCGGGCGTCCACGAAGACGGCAGCTTCGGCGGCGTGCAGGCCGGAATGGGCCGGTGCGAGTTCGGCCCGGGGCGAGGTGGAGAGCGCGGCATCGAGGAGTGCATCCCGGGCGGCACGTTCGAGGGCGGGTGAGGCGATCTGCACGTGGAGATCGGCGCAGGCAGCGCGGGCATGCACCACGGTCGTTCCGGGGCGCACGGCCGAGCGCGCGGCTTCGGGGGAGACGGCCAGGATCTCGGCGCGGGGACCCGCGGCCGAGGCGACGGCGAAGGGCTGGCCCGCGAGTTCCGGATGGGCTCGAAGGGCGGCGGCGAGGGGCATGGCGGGGATCAGCAGGCACGCCAATCGGCTGTCCTTGCTTCGCTCGCTGGCCGTTCGCTTTCGCTCACTAGCTCGCTGCGCGCGCCGCGCTTCGCGCGTCGCTTGCGGGGGGAGAGATTTGGTGGGTTCTTCCGTGCGCGGGGTCTTGAGTCGAGGCTCGTTGTCAGTGCGTGCGATCTCGGGTCGAGGCTCGTCGTCCGTGCGCGGCACATCAGGTCGGGGCTCGTTCTTGGTGCGTTTGGGCTTGCTAGGCGGTTCTTCGGGTTCGGGCAGCAGGGAGATCTGCCGCGGGCGCCCGATGCGTTTTGCGCGGGGAGGGGGGGGGCGTGTCGTCGTTCGGCTCGTGACGCGTGGGGGGGGGGACACCGTCAACCTCGGGGTGGTGTCATGCGGCGCGCTCGTCTGGGGCGCGCCAGCGGACGGGGACGGAGCGGTCGTCCTGGCCCTGGCGGTTGCGGACCAGCGCGACGCGGCTCTCCAGGCTTTCGAGCCAGGCGGGGTCGGTTTCGAAGTGGGGGCGGGCCTCGCCTAGCTCGAGGGCGAGATCGGCGAAGGTGCCGATCAGGCGTTGGTGGGTGAGGGCAATGCAGGCGGCAGAGGTGGCGGCCACGAGCTTGCGCATGCGAGGCCACACGGCGGAGGAGACACGAGGTGTTTCTCCGAGCGAGGCCAGATCGAGCAGCACGAGGGCGAAGCCGCCGGCGCGTAGTACGTGCTCGGCGCAGCGCAGGGCTTCGGGCACGCCGGAGGGGCGCGCCCAGAGCACGCGCGTGAGGTCTACGCCGCGGTCTCGCGCCGAGGCGGGGTCGAAGGCATCGGCGCGATCGACCACGCAGGCCAGCTCGCCGCTCGCAGTGGCGTGGGCAAGCAGGGCGTGGGCAAGAGAGGTGCGGCCACAGGAAGCCGGGCCGGCGATTTCGCTGAGGCGTCCACACGGAAAGCCGCCTCCGAGCAGTGCGTCCACCGGATCGAGCCCGGTCGGGTGGCGCTCCTCGGGCAGGCTGAGTCCGGCACCCAGTCGCACGACGGAGCCGGTCGCCTGGAGCAGTTCCTGGACCCGGAGGCGCAGCTGGGGTTGGGGGGGGCGCGGGAGTTTCTCGGGGCGGTGGGCAGCCGCTCGGGGGAGTGAGAGCATGACGCCCTAGTTTCGTCTTTTCTTCGCCTTCGGTCAATCGGAAACGTGCACTCGCCCCCCGTCGATCGTGATTCGTCCCTCAGCGAAGGCCCTCACCGCTTCCGGGACGAGCCGTCGCTCCGCTGCGGTCACCCGGGCCTGCAGGGTCTCGAGCGTGTCGTCCTCGCGCACGGCCACCGCTTCCTGGGAGACGATCGGCCCATGGTCGTATTCCTCGTCTACGAAGTGGACGGTCGCCCCGGTGACTTTCACTCCCTTCGCCAGCACGGCCTCGTACACCCGGCGGCCGTAGAAGCCCTGGCCCGAGAAGGCTGGGATCAGCGCTGGATGCACATTCATCGCTCGCCCCTCGAAGCGCCCGCGCAACTGGAACGGCGAGAGAAAGCCCAGGAGCGCGACCAGCTCTACATCGTGCTCCTCGAGAAAGCGATGGATCCGGTCGTTGAAATGGTCGAGATCCTTGTGCTGCTTCCGAGGAACCGCGAGCGCCGGGATCCCCCGGTTCTCTGCACGTCGCAGGCCGCCGACGCCCGGCTTCGAGCTCACTACCGCGACCACCCGTGCCGGAACGTGTCCCTTGTCGATGTGCTCGCACAGGTTTTCGAGGCTGGTGCCCTCACCCGAGAGCAGTACACCGACCCGCAGCGGATCTCGTTCGAGGTTGCGTTGGCTCATCCGGCCAGCAGCCGCTCAGTCACCTGGCGTGTCGCGGGGGACTTGTTGAGGGTGTAGAAGTGAATGCCCGGCGCACCACCTGCCAGGAGCTTCCGACATTGGGCGGTCGCCCAGACAACGCCTACCTCGAGAGAGCGCGCGGCGTCGTCTCCCGCCGAGGCGAGGGCATCCTCGAGTTCGCTCGGGGTTCTCGATCCCGGTGAGAGCCGCATCGCACCGCGCAGGTTCTTCAGGCTCACCATCGGCATGATGCCCGGCACGATCGGTACGTCGATTCCAACGGCACGGGCCCGTTCAACGAAGGAGAAATAGTCGGCCTCGTCGAGGAAGAGCTGGGTGATCAGGAACTCGGCGCCGGCTTCCACCTTGAGTCGCAAGTTCGACAGATCCTCTTCGAGGCTCGCGGCCTGGGGGTGCTTCTCCGGGTAGCAGGCACCCGCCACGCCCAGATCGAAATGGCTCTTGATGAACGTCGTCAGCTCGTTGGCGTGCTGGAAGCCGCCCGGCACAGGTTGCCAGTCCGGCTCGTCCTTTGGCGGATCGCCGCGCAAGGCCAGCACATTGCGAATGCCTCCCGCGTGGAGCTGGCCGAGGGTCAGGGCCAGTTCCTCACGGGTCTGCCCGGTGCAGGTCATATGGGCCATCGCCGTGAGTCCGAGCTCGTCCTGGATGCGCATCACCAGCTCGGCGGTCTTGCTGCGGGTCGATCCCTGGGCGCCACAGGTCACCGAGACGAAGCCCGGGCCGAGATCCTTGAGGTCCTCGATCGTCCGATACAGGGTCCTGTAGCCGGTATCCGTTTTCGGGGGAAAGAACTCGAAGGAGAAGACCGGGTTGCCCGGCTGATAGAACTCCGAAATGCGCATCGCGGGAGTGTACCGGACGGGCCATTGACGGCCCCGGGCCATGGGCGAGACTGCGCGCCAGCAAGCGCGAGGAGAAGAGCATGTCGGTATTGTGCACGGGGTCGGTGGCGGTGGATCACATCATGGTGTTCCGGGGGCGCTTCAAGGATGTGATCCTGCCGGACAACCTCCACGTGCTGAATGTCGCCTTCCACGTGCCCGAGCTGCGTCGCAGCTTTGGTGGCACGGCCGCCAACATCGCATTCGGCTTGCGGCGGCTCGGCGTCGATCCGCTCGTGCTCGCGACAGTAGGTGGCGAAGATTTCGGAGCCTACTCGGATTGGCTCGACCGCCACGAGCTGACGCGGGAGTACATCGTCCCGCTCAAAGATGAGTCGACCGCGGGTGCCTACATCACGACGGATCTGGACGACAACCAGATCACGGGCTTCCATCCCGGTGCGATGGATCGGGCCCACGAAGCAACGGTCGCTTCGGTGCAGTCTCCGTATGAGATCGGCGTGGTTTCGCCGAACGGCAAGCAGGCGATGATCGATCATGCCAGGGCGCTCAAGGAGGATGACATCCCCGCCATGATCGATCCGGGCCAGGGGTTGCCGCTCTTCGACAAGGAGGAGCTCACCGAACTGCTGACCGGCGCCGATGTGTACGTGGTCAACGACTACGAGTGGCAGCTCACCCTCGAAACCACCGGACTCAAGCTCGCCGACGTGGAGGAGCGGGTCGGTGCCCTCGTGGTGACACGAGGAGAGAAGGGTTCGAGCCTCTACCGCGGTGGCGAAACCTTCGAGATCCCGTCGGTTCAGGCCGACCAGATCATCGATCCGACCGGCTGCGGAGACGCCTATCGCGCGGGCTTCCTGGCGGGCCGCCTTCGCGGCCTGGATCTGGAAGGCTGCGGACGGCTCGGAAGTGTCATGGGCTCGTTCCTCGTCGAGCGCGCGGGTACCCAGCACGCGGATTTCGGCCTGGATGAGATCCGTGCACGCCACCGTGAGGCGTTCGGCGCGGACTTCATGTGAGCGACAACGTTCCGCGGCGCGGGGGCGAGTTCCGGGACTGGCTCTGGCTGGTTCTTTCGATCGCCATCCCGTTGCCGTGGATCGTCGTGCAAGCGGGCGAGGCGCATCCGTCGCCGGAGGTCGTCGCCGGGCTTTCCGGCGCCGCGATCCTCGGCGCAGCCTTCCTGCTCTCCTGGGCCACGGAGCTGTCCGAGAAGGACATCCCTCAATCCCTGGCATTGCTGGTCCTCGGGCTGGTCAGCGTCCTTCCCGAGTATGCGGTGGATCTTTCCTTCGCGATTCGCGCCGCCGAGGATCCCACCTACGCCCAATACGCCGTGGCCAACATGACCGGCGCCAATCGCCTGTTGATCGGCCTCGGTTGGGCTTCGGTGGTGTTGCTCGCGTGTCGCCGCTCGCGGGCCACGACGTTGGATCTTCCGCCCGGACGCACCCTGGAACTGCGTTTCCTGCTGTGGGGCACCCTCTACTCGTTCTTGATTCCCCTGGACGGCCACCTCTCCCTGATCGATGGCGGCCTGCTCATTGCGTTGTTCGCGGCGTATGCCTTCAGTGCGGCCCGAGGCTACTCGGAGGAGGTCGAGCTGATCGGCCCACCGGCAAGAATCGAAGCGCGCTTCGGCGATCCGGGACGGCGTTTGTGGGCGCTTGCGCTCTTCGCCTTTGCGGGCTTCGCCATCTGGGTTTCCGCCGAGCCCTTCGCCGAGAGCCTGGTCGAGGTGGGTCGCCGCACGAGTATCGACGAGTTCCTTCTCGTGCAGTGGGTGGCACCACTCGCCTCCGAATCGCCGGAGTTCGTGATCGCTCTGCTCTTCGCCTACCGGATGCGAGGGGAGGTGGGGCTCGGGGCGCTCATCTCCTCGAAGGTGAATCAGTGGACGCTGCTCGTCGGTGCGCTTCCCATCGCCTACTGCATCGCGGCCGGGACCCTGACCGGGCTCGTGTTGACCTCCCGCCAGACCGGGGAGCTATGGCTCACCTCTGCCCAATCGTTGTTTGCGGTATTGGTCGTGGCCGACCGGGTCTTTCGAGTCTGGGAGGCGGTGGCCATTGCCGGGATCTTCGTGGTCCAGCTCGTGTTTCCGAGCCCCGAAGTCCGCACGGCCTTCACCTGGCTGTACCTCGTGCTCTTCGTCGGGCTCCTGGTTCACTCGCCGGAGCGACGCCGCGCGATGTTGAGGTTGCTCGATCCTCGAGGCTGAGGTGACCGGGCCGGAGGCTGCCTAGCCTGAACTATGCACGAAAGTTGGCTGAGAAGCTGGCTTTCCAATGTTTCAGCGTGCCGCGCGGCGATTGACGCTGACGGATCTCGTTTTGGGTGGTCGATGCCCATTCCGTGGCGCGAATGCGGAGTGTGCTTCGG
>JAAETT010000310.1 GCA_024228115.1 bacterium | reverse complement strand
CGCGCTCAATCACGCCCACGCGATCCAGTTCCTCGTAGCTCATGCTCACTGTCTCCATGCCCGCGGGGGTACCCCGGGCGACTGGAAAAAGCGGACATTTCTACTTTGGAGAAACCGGACATTTCTACTTGGGTACTACACTTGCACTTGTCAAGGTATCCCTTATCGGACATGGATCCCCTCTTGGAACTCCTATCCTCACCAGCTCGATTGGGTGGGGGATCTCACGTTTTGACCTGCGGATCTGCACACTTCGATTCGCGTGCTCGGTCAACGCACCAAGCCCAGGAGAGCCTGACAGTGAGTGACTACGACGCCTTTCAGATGCCCTTGGCCGAGGCTATGACAACCCAGCGCGCCATTCGCCGGATCAAACCAGACCCCGTGGATGATGCCCTGGTGCTGAAGCTGATCGAGCTGGCACTGAAGGGGCCAACTGCGCAGAACGAGCAGGGCTGGGAGTTCATCATCGTGAAGGACAAGGAGATCAAGCGGAAGCTCGGCCGCCAGAACCGGATGATGTGGAGACTCTATCGCTCGTTTGCAAACTGGAAGTCGAAGGCCGACCCGAGGGCGCAAAAGCTGTATCGAGCGACCGAGTGGGGCGTCGACCACTTCGAAGAGGTCCCCGTTTACGTCGTCGCATGCTTTCGGGGAAACCGCTTCGCGTTTCCACCGGTGGTCGCTGCCAGCACCTACGGCTCGATCTTTCCGGCGGTCCAGAATCTGCTGCTCGCAGCCAGAGCTGCCGGCCTCGGGGCGAACATCAATACCATGCCGCTCTGGAGCAACTTCGCGGCGCGACAAATCCTGGGCCTACCCTTCGGCTTCACGCCTTGCGTGGTGATCCCGCTGGGCTGGCCACTCGGCCGCTACGGCCCAACCACGCGCAGGCCCGTAGGCGAAGTGGTCTCGCTGGATCGCTTCGGCAACCGTCCCTGGAAGATGGGCTGAGCCCGTATGCAGAATCGGCTCGGCGATATGGGCCAGGAACGAACGAACCTCTCGCCCCAGGACGACGAGAGGACGATTCCCGAGTTCGAGACGCTCGCCCGGTACGAGACCGCTGAGTAGAGACCCGAGAGGAAGACCCCATGCGCTTGTCATGTAGGAACGTGACGTGTATCCCCCGCCTCGACCCGCTGCTGCGCGTGGCCGGGTCTGCGAGTCATGGGCTCGTATGCGTGATCGCGCTCCTCTGCACCGTAGCGTGTACCCTCCCCCCAGCCGCGGACCGCCCCCTCGGCGAGGCTGACTTCGAGCGCTGGTCCGTGCACGTTCTCACTTGGGACGCCGACGGAGACCGCCGCAAGACGCGCGTCTGGATGGTCGCAATCGAAGGGACGCCCTACGTACGCACCGGGCAGACGCGATGGTGGCAGAACATCGAGCGCGGATCAGAGACGCAGATCCTGTCTGGTGGGGATGCCTATCCAGTCACGATCGAACCGGTCGTCGCCGCTTCTTTGCGCGCCGAGATCGACGCAGCCTTCGCGACGAAGTACGGCTGGCTCGGTCGGCTCGTGATCGACGCTGAGCGTGCGCAGAGCGATGACCCCTATCTTCGCTTGATCCCGATTACGCAAGAAGGGGGGCCGGACTCCGTGCCGAGAGGTACGCAATGATAGCTGGCTTTCCCAATGGGTGGCACTGTTGACGATCAGTCCCTGGTCTCCTTCGGGGGACTCGTTATGCGACCCCCCTTATCGGACGTGGATCCCCTGTTGGAACTCCTTAGCCCGGTCCGATTTGACGCCTCCCATGCGGCTACGCGAGAGAGCCACGGCATGGGTAGTCACCCGAAAATAAATCCACTTCGAGAGGTTGGGAGCCCACATCCCCGGGGAAACATGGGGAAACTGGCAGGGTCGGACTGATCCCGGCCTCTCGCCTTTCAGCTTGAGCTTTCGAGAGCTTTCTGAGAGGGTAAAGCTACCTGGGAATGGTTGAGCCGGCGCTTTCGTGCGGTTGGCGTGCGTTCCCGATGCAGGCGGGGCGGCGCACAGCGGCCCTCCCCCGAGAGGTCCACTGTGAAGTCGCTTGCCGCCCTGTCTCTTGCTGCCTTGTCATCCCTTCTCCTGGCGACTTCGGCATCGGCGGTCACGGTCGACCTGATCGATGGCAACGGAACCCTCGATTGGAACACCGGGATCGGCGTTTCTTCGATGGTCGAGAACGCCGCCGTCACGCATCCGCTCTTCGCGAACAACCGGCACACCCGTGAGGGCTGGTTCCTCTACCTCGAGGATTTCGCTTATCTGCACGAGTTCACGAACTTCACGAAGGCCCCCAATGGGGCTTCCCAGGATTCCATCTCGTCGACCTTCACGCACTTCACCGGCGAGAGCTTCACCCTCGACCTGACCTATGGAATCAACGCCGTCGGCCCCGACGGGCTCCCCGACCTCACCTGGAGTGGGCAGATCTCGCGGCCGCTGAACCCGGCCTCGCCGTTCCCCATTCTCTCGGCGCGGCTCTTCAACATCTTCGACTACGACGTGGGCGACATCCTCGGCAACGATTCGGTCGTCATGAACTTCCCCACCGGAGCGACCGTGATTGAGATCGCGGGCCCGGGCGGGATCACCGGGTTCCGCGGCTCCCTCGGGACCCCGAACTACACGGCAGACACCCTCACCAACGTCCTCGCGCAGATCCTGGGCCCGGCCCAGTTGAACAACATCGCCGCGCCGGGCAACTACGACATGGTCGGCGCCTTCCAGTGGAACTACGACCTCTGCAGCGGGCCGGGGGTCGCACCCGGATGCACCGGCAGCGGCTCGGGCTCTGGCGGGTTCGGAGGCTTCGGCGGCTTTGGCGCCTCGGGCGGCGGCCCGGTCCCCGAGCCTTCGGCGGGGTTGCTGGTCCTCGGAGGCCTCACCTTCTTGGCTCACAACCGACGCGCGCGAGCCGCCTAGGCTCCGTACGTCGAACAGCAGCGCGTCCCATCGCCCCGGCGAGGAGCCTGCGCAGAGGGGCCGGGGCTCGGCCCGATGCTCATCGGGACGGCCGCGGGCACGGAGACGCCCTCCGCACTTGCAGCTCAGCTGCTGGGCCGGCCACCGCCCCTCGTCAAGCCACCTGAGTAGAACCCCAACCGTGGCCGGTGCCGAAGCGAGCGCGAATCTCTACAGCCTGGTCGAGACCGCCAAGCCAAGCCACGTCAAGCGGAAGATGAGCAACTTCCCACTGCGAACTTCACTCGATCCCTGCCGGCCCAGCCAGCCAGAAGTCACCGTGAGAATCGCGTGCTGAACAGTGTGGTGCTAGGCGTCGTCGCTCAGCGGCAGGCGCTCTCCGCGGAGCAGGTCCGCCGAACTCTGACGCGCGCGGGCCAGATGCGCCTTGCCGTTCACGATCATCACCTCGGCAGGCTGGGGCTTCGAGTTGTAGTTCGAGGCCATCACGAAACCATAGGCTCCTGCGGTCTCCACGATCAGGTACTCGCCAACCCGGGCTTCGGGCAGCAGCTCGTGGCGAACGATGCCGCCCTCTTCCTGCGTGAAGATATCGCCACTCTCGCAGAGAGGGCCGCCGACCACGACCTCCTGAATCGCCCGAGGGGTGTCGTCCGCCGGGACGATCGACATCGGATGATAGGCGCCGTACATGGCGGGGCGGGCCAGGGTGTTGAATCCGGCGTCCACCAGATAGAAGCGGTTTGCGCCGTTCTGTTTGATCGCCCGGATCTCGGTCACGAGAAAACCGGCTTCGGCCGCCAGGAAGCGACCCGGCTCGATCTCGATACCGACCGGGTGGCCGAACTCCGCTTCCAGGTGCTTGCGAGCGGTATCCCACAGCCCGAAGTACGCCGGGACGTCCATCCGCGGATCGCCCGGCCGATAGGGAACCGGAAGTCCACCTCCTGCGCTGATCATGTGCACACTCGCACCGACGCGCCGGGCAAGCTGCTCCATGGCACTCGCCACCAGAGCCAGGTGTTCGAGATCCGCACCGGAACCGATATGCATGTGCAGGCCGGTCACTTTCAACCGGTGCGCGGCCGCGCGCTCGAGTGCGGCGTCGAGCCCCTCGTGCCAGATGCCGTGCTTGGATTGCTCGCCACCGGTGTTCGTCTTCTGGCTATGGCCGTGGCCAAAACCCGGATTGATGCGCAGGGTGACTTCGCCACCGGGCACTCGCTCGCCGTATTGGTCGAGCATGTCCGGGGAGCCGCAGTTTACGGGAATGCCGTGCTGGACGACGAGATCGAGGGCCTCCCGGTCGAAGATATCCGAGGTGTAGACGATCGCGGGCGGGGCGCCGCCGGGCTCGTAGCCCGCGGCCAACGCGCGGTGGATCTCGCCAGCGCTGACCGCATCGACCAGCACCCCGTGACGACGACACAGATCGAGGACCGCCAGGTTCGAATTCGCCTTCTGCGCGTACCGGACCACATCGAAAGGCGCGAGATCGGCGATGCGCTCGGCGATGACGGCTGCATCGTAGACGTAGGTGGGCGTGCCGAAATCGCGGGCAAGGTCCGCGACCGGCACCCCAGCGATCTCGCGACGCAGGCGATCGGACATGGCGTGGGAGTGTATCGGCTTCCGGCCGGCGATTCTATCCAAGGAGAAATGCCGAAAGGTTGGAAGCAGAGGCCCGGGTTCGGTACCCAACCTGAGTGCAACCCCGTCCCCCCAGCGAGAACTTCCTCGATCTGGCCCTGCGTCTACGTCGCGATGAGGACGTGAGCCTGGAAGAAGTTGCAACTACCCTCGACGTGGACCAGAACCCGGGCACCGATCCGGACCTCTCGCGTGCGCTCCTGGATGGGCTTGCCGAGCGAGCAGGCTCGCGCCTCTGTTCGCTCCGGGATCCCGGTGGCCGCGTCCTCACCCTGGTGGATTTCCTGCACCGGGAGGAGCGTTTCCATGGCAACACCGAAGCCTACGACGACCCCGGCAACAGCTACCTGCATCAAGTGCTCGAGCGCCGCACGGGAATTCCCATCACGCTCTGCATCGTGACGATCGAGATCGGTCGACGGCTCGGCATCCCGATCCACGGCTCGGCATCCCGATCCACGGCATCTCTTTCCCCCGCCACTTCCTCGCCCGGGCCACCGGCAACGTCGATCTGATCATCGATGCCTTCGCCGGACGGACCCTGACGGATGACGACTGCGCCGCCCGGCTCGAGCAAGCCGTTGGACCGGACGCAGTATTCGACCGCCGCAACCTGCGCGCGGCAACCCCTCGCGAGGTCTTGCTCCGAATGCTGGGCAACCTGAAACATGTGCATATCGCCGGCCGGCGCTACTCACAGGCGGCCGAATGCTGCGAGCGAATGCTGCTCACGGCACCGGAGCTGCTAGGCGAGCTGCGCGACAGGGGGATCCTGAACGAACGCCTCGAACTCTATGGCGCGGCGATTGCCGACTACGAGAAGTTCCTCGACCGAGCCGGCACCGAACCTTCTGCAGGGACGATTCGAGCGCGCAGAGACGCATTGCGACAACGGATGCATTGAAGCGGGGTCGGCCCGGCCCTAGTCCCTTGTCACACCAAAAGCTGGGGGTAGAGTCGTCGCAGTTTCACGCGGGCTTGTTGGGTCGTGAATTGCCAGTCGACGCCCTTCGTCGTTCGGTTGCGATCGTCTTGCCAGGCTTGGACTTGGCGCGTG
>JAAETT010000309.1 GCA_024228115.1 bacterium | reverse complement strand
TTTATCATTCATCTACATTTTCCATTATTTTCTCTATTATAAGATAGCATTCTTCCATTTATTATAGCATTATTATGTTTTCTATTTATTTGCTTCGTTTACTTCTTTTTTACCTTTCGTATACTTTGACGAAGATTAATAAATCAATAAATTTTATATAAAGATGTAGTAAAGATTAGATAATGATTAATTTCGAGTTATTTATTTTAATGATCTTTTTTAAATATCTCTGCATTATGTGATAAATCCTATACAATGCAATGAAGTAGATAATGGATTAAGAGCTCCGATTGTTTTTTTATTGAAGAGCTCTCTATATATTTTTTTACACATATCTCTTTGATCTCTTTAATTAGTTCATCTTTATTTCCTCTTAGTCTATTTTCACTTCCTTTACTTTATTTTTACTTAGAATTTCAATGATTACTTTATTTTTATATTCTCTTATTATTTGGTGGTAGTTTTATATTTATTATTTTTCATTTATTATATTTTAATTGTATTATTTCCATTTATATGATTATTGGAATTACTATGAATAATTTTTGATTATTATTTTTATCTTTAATTAATAAAATAGGATTTCCTCCATTTTTTATATTATTAGCTTCTCTTTGATTTGGTAGTAATTACATATTTTTATTTGTTGATATTATTATTAAATTAGGATACTTTATTTGTTTAGTGTTAATATTGTACTCATTATTTTATATCTATATTATTAATATTATATTATTGTTTAGTTTTAGTTTATCTTTATATTATTATTTTATTAAGTTGATTTATTCAATAAAACAAATTATATTTATTAGTTCTTTAATTTCATACTTAAATATATCTACTTGTCTTTTATTTAGTGGATATCTATATGGATATTTTTATTATATATGATTAGGATATATTGGATCATTATCTGTGTTAGGGATAGTGATGTTGTTGATATAGGATATTTATATATATATTTATATTTATTTACTTATAATTTATTTATATATTTTTATATATTTATTCGTTTAGATATTTTGATTGATTATTATGAATTTTATTTATCTTTCATTTATATTTATCTTCCTTTTCGTATTTTATCCATTTATTAGTTCTTTACTGCATAGCTCTACAATGGTTATTTCTGGAGTAAATTATGCTATTATAAGAGAAGGTATTGTTAATGCTGAGATAAATTAATGATTTATATTTATGATAGGTATTTAATTTATTAATGCAGAACATGATTAACAAATATAATGCAATGCATATTAATAAAAACGTTATTCTCTATTCTCTAACGTTAATTATTTACTTATCTTTCTTTCCATTATTTATTCTTCTATTATCT